>JAGREZ010000132.1 GCA_020446285.1 Geminicoccaceae bacterium | reverse complement strand
TCGAAGAGCGCCTCGAGACGCGGTTCCTCGAAGAAACCCGCGAGCCAGCCGGCGCCGGTATAGAGCGCCACCGCCGTCAGCAGCGCCTTGGCGAGATTGAGCGTCCAGGCGGTATCATAGTCCGCACGGGTCGAATCGTTCTGGCGGATGATGGCAAGATCGAAATTGAAGTCGGCTGCGGTTTCAAGGAATGCGGCAGACGTCGCGGCGAGCGCCACGAGACCGAAATCCTCGGGTACGAGCAGACGGGCAAGGATGAGCGTGCTGAGGAGGCCGAGGCCGCGCAATGCCAGACGCAGACCCACGAGCCAGATCGCGCCGGCGGCCATGCGCCGACCGAGCGTCGTGTCACCGGCACCCGCCTCAGCGGCCGGAATTTCGCCTTCTTCGGTCATCGTGCTCCAGTCCGGCCCGCGAATGGCGCGGCCACGGCAACTGCCCGGCGCGCCAACGCTCCTTTTGCCCTTTCCGCCCGTCCGTCGTCCGCCATCCTTCACCCGCGTGACCCGTCACCCGAAGCTGCGGAATCTGCGGAACGACCGGTTCTCCCTGTCAGCCGGCAACCCTGAAAGGGAACATATACGGGACCAGCCATACCAGCCGATCATTTCACTGCAGGGCGCTGTCTACACCATTCGTCCGCCGCCTGCGTGACGCAAAGGAAATGAACGTAACATAATATGGATTTACTCATGATTGAAAACAAATTGCGTATTTCGTCGCTAAGAGATCGCACGCATCCAGTGATCCGCACGAGCCGGAACGGGCCGCATCGCCTTCGTCGGGAGCAATAAACATCATGTTGCGTCTTTTTGGCCATTACATCGACCGCCGCATGGCAGTGCTCGCTGCTGGCGACGCATTGATCCTTCTCGCATTCTTCTATGTCGGTTACTTTACGAGCTACGCAAACCCTGACACTTTCGCGTCAGAGTTGGCGCTCTACCTGCCCCAGGCAACGCTCTTCGCCGGTGCGGCCATGCTCAGCATGGTTGCCATCGGGCTCTACGAGCGCGGCATCGACTTCACCGCCCGCTCGGTCACGACCCGGCTCGCCACCTCCTTCGCCGCCACATTCATCCTGCTCGCGGTGATCTCCTACGTCATTCCCGAGGCGAAGCTCTGGCGCAGCGCCGTCGCCGTCGCCATTCCGGGTTCCTTCATCGCCATCCTCGTCATGCGCCTCCTGCTGCAGGCGAGCCCGCTCGGCCGTGCCTTCGAGCGACGCATCCTGATCGTCGGCGAACCGGACAGGATCCGGGATGTCGAACGGATCGTCGGCGAGACCCGGCAATCAGCGATCCGCATCATCGATCGCCTGCCCTCCGCATCGGCCGTCGTCCGTTCCAACGATCTCACGACGCTTCGCCGCTTTGCCGAGGATCACGATGTCAGCGAGATCGTCGTGGCGCTCGGCGACGAACAGTTTCCCGAGGTGCCCATTCCGCCGCTTCTCGAATGCCGCCTCGCCGGCATTCCGCTCACCGACCATGTCGCCTTCGCCGAACGCGAGACCGGCCGTGTCGACCTCACGCGGTTGCAGAAGAGCTGGCTGGTGTTTTCCGACGGGTTCGATTCGAGCCGCCTCGACATGGTCGCCAAGCGCATCCTCGATGTGGTGGTCTCGCTCTTCGTCCTCATCCTGTGTGCGCCGGTCATGATCCTCGCAGCCATCGCCGTCCGTCTCGGGGATGGCGGTCCGGTGATCTACAGCCAGACCCGCGTCGGGCGCGGCGGCCAGCTCTTTCTTCTGCACAAGTTCCGCAGCATGCGCACCGACGCCGAGAAGATGGGCGCGCAATGGGCTACCGAGAACGACCCGCGCATCACCCCCGTCGGCCGTTTCCTGCGGGCAACCCGCATTGACGAGCTGCCGCAGCTCTGGAACGTGCTGCGCGGCGAGATGAGCTTCATCGGGCCGCGCCCCGAACGGCCGATGTTCGTCACCCAGCTCGAGCGGGAGCTGCCCTATTTCCGGGAGCGCCATCGCATCAAGCCCGGCATCAGCGGCTGGGCGCAGGTCAATTACGCTTATGCGGCGACGATCGAGGACACACGGATCAAGCTCGAATATGACATGTATTATGTCAAGAACTGGAGCCTGTTCCTCGACTTCCTGATCATCGCCCAGACCCTGCGTGTCGTGTTCACCGGCAACGGAGCGCGCTGAACGGCATGGATCCGCTGGAATATCTGTCCCTGGGCGGGCTGATCTTCCAGCTCGGAGCCTATCTCGCGTTCGGCTTCCTGCTCGTATCGAGCTGGGGGCGGGAACGGGCGCAGGCAATGATCGGCGCGTTCTTCGCGGCCGCTGCCGGCATCGGCCTGCTCGACGCCATCGCCCACCTGCTGGCATCATGGCTCGACCCGGCACTGCCGGCGGCGATCGACCGGCTGCAGGTGATCGGCTGGCTCGTGGTGCTGGCGTTCATCGCCCTGGGCGAACGCCGCTTTCTGCATCCCCCGTCGATGGCGGCAGGCTTCGTCATCGCATGTCTGGCACTGATCGCCGGGCCATGGGCCCACCTCCTCCTCCTGCTTGCCGGTTTCGTGCTGATCGAGCGCACATGGCGGCAATCGGATTTCGACCAGCGGCATGCGCTCAAGCTCATGCTCATCGGCCTGTCGACGGCCTTCGCCGCAGATCTAGTGATCGTGCTCGATGCGCTTGCCGGCAGCCGGGGACAGGAAGCCCTGCAACCGGCTCGCCCGTTCATGATGGCCCTTGCCGTGCCGCTCGTCGCGGCCTCCATCGCCCGCCGTCCCGAATGGGAACTGGACATCCATGTCGGCCGCAAAGCCGTCTTCGGCGGGGTGATCGCGGTTTCCGCCGCTCTCTACACCCTTGCCGCTTTCGCCTTCGGCGCCGCCGCCCGCGAGGCAACCGGCAATGCCGGGCCGGCCATCCAGGCGATCATCGTGCTCACCATGCTCGCCGGCGGCTGCATCGTCTTTCTTTCCGGGCAGGTGCACACTGCGGTCATCACCTATGTCAGCCGCACCTTCTTCAGCTACCGCTTCGATTATCGCGACGAATGGGTCCGCTTCGTGCGCACGCTCGAAGGCAACGGCATGCGCAACGCCGACAGCCTGCCCGACCGCGTGGTCTTCGCCGTGGCGGATGTCGTCGACGCGACCGGCGGCGCCATCTGGCTCGCCCGGCCGCGCGGCGCCTTTCGCCTGCTCGCGGTGCGCAACCTCGAACTCGGCCCTCTGCGCGAGGGCGTCGACGAGGGGCTCGCCGGCATCATCTCCGGTCCCGACGAAAGCCGCTGGCTGGTCGACCTCGGCGACGGGGAGGACGAGCGCGCCCGGCGGATGCCCGAATGGATCCCGGCACATCCGCATGGCTGGCTGGTCCTGCCGCTGTGCCATCGCGAGAAACTGTTCGGCATCATGGTTCTCGCCGAACCCCGCGTCTCGCGCAGGCTGGATGGCGAGGAACGCGAGCTTCTCGGCGTGGTCGCGCGCGAGGCGGCCTCTTATCTCGCCGAGGACCAGGCCGCCCGGCGGCTCACCGAGGTCGAACGGTTCGAGAGCTTCAACCGGCGCTTCGCCTTC
This sequence comes from Geminicoccaceae bacterium, assembly GCA_020446285.1. Lineage (GTDB taxonomy): Bacteria > Pseudomonadota > Alphaproteobacteria > Geminicoccales > Geminicoccaceae > JAGREO01. The sequence goes on along the minus strand of JAGREZ010000132.1, from coordinate 7,451 downwards.
GTCATGCATGACGTCAAGAATGTCTCCGCGCAGCTCGCCCTCACGCTCTCCAATGCCCGCCGGCATCGGGGCAATGACCGCTTCTACGACGACATGCTCGGCACCCTTGGCGCTTCGGTCACCCGCATGAACGCGCTCATCTCGAGATTGCGCAACGGCGAGGAGGTCGTGGCCGTCCTGCGTCTCGACGAACTGCTCGCGGGGCTTGCGGCCGAGCATGGGGATGTACGCATCGCCGGCATGCTGCACCGCACGGAAGTACGCGCCGATCCCGTAAGGCTGCGTTCCGCCTTGAGCAACCTCGTCTACAATGCGAGAGAATCATGCGCCGGAGACCGGGGGGGCAACATGGACCGGACGGTCGATGTGGAGATCCGCCTGGAGACCCGCGACGGCGAGGCGGTGATCGAGGTGAGGGATAACGGGCCGGGCATGGATCCGGCGTTTGTCGAGACGGGTTTGTTTGAGCCCTTCACCACGACCAAGTCCGGCGGCATGGGCCTCGGCATGGCCGGCGTGAAGGAAACCATCGAGACCATGGGGGGGCGGCTTGAAGTGGAGACGGCGCTCGGCGTCGGCTCGACCATGCGCGTCAGGCTGCCGGTCCTCGAATTTCTGGGGGCACGATGAACGACCGTCGACTTCTGCTCGTCGAGGATGACGAGGCACTGCGGACCCAGCTTCGCTGGTCGCTGGACCAGTTCGACCTGACCGTCGCGGAGAATCGCGAGGAGGCGATCGCGGCCATGCGTGCCCGTGACCCGCAAGTGGTCCTTCTCGATCTCGGCCTGCCGCCCGATCCCGAGGGTAGCAGCGAGGGGCTGCGGACGATGACCGAGATGCTCGAGCTCTCGCCCGATGCCAGAATCATCGTGCTCACCGGCCGCGAGGGTCGCGACCATGCGCTCAAGGCGGTGGCCGGCGGCGCTCTCGACTATCACCAGAAACCTGCCGATCCCGAACATCTCGGGCTCGTTCTCGAACGCGCCTTCTTCATGTGCGATCTCGAGGAGGAAAACCGGCGGCTCGGCGAGCGCGAGTTGCAGACGAGGCTTCCGGGTCTCGTCGGCGACAGTCCGGCAACCATCGAGCTCGCGCGCACGGTCGAACGCGTGGCACCCACCGATGTGAGCCTCGCACTCATCGGCGAGAGCGGCACCGGCAAGGAGGTCGTCGCCCGCGCGCTGCACCGGCTGAGCCGGCGCGCGCCCAACCGCTTCGTCGCGATCAACTGCGCCGCAATCCCGCCAGCACTGCTCGAGGCCGAGCTCTTCGGCTATGAACGCGGTGCCTTCACCGGCGCGTTCAAGCAGACACGCGGCAAGATCGAGCATGCCGACGGCGGCACGCTCTTTCTCGACGAGATCGGCGACCTGCCGCTGGAACTGCAATCCAAGCTCTTGCGCTTCCTGCAGGAACGGGTGGTCGAGCGGCTCGGCGGGCGCGAGGAGATCGCGGTGGATGTGCGGGTGATCTGCGCCACCCACCGCGACCTCGAGCAGCAGGCGAAGGAGAACCGTTTCCGCGAGGATCTTTATTACCGGCTGTGCGAGATCAGCATCCAGATCCCGCCGCTGCGCGAGCGCGTGGGCGATGCGGTACAACTCGCCCACCATTTCCTCGCCGAATTCACCCGCGAGCTCGGCGCGCGCGACAAGCGCTTCAGCCCGGATGCGCTGGCGGCGATCGATTCCCATCCATGGCCCGGCAACATCCGCGAACTGCAGAACCGCATCAAGCGGGCGATCATTCTTGCGCCGGCACGGTCCATCTCGCGGCAGGATCTCGACCTGCATGACGGCGACACGGAGGGCGACGCGCTCAATCTCAGACATGTCCGTGACCGCAGCGAGATCGCCGCCCTGCGCCGCGTCCTGGCCCGCACCGACGGCAACATCTCGCGCGCCGCGAAGATGCTTGGCGTGAGCCGCCCGACGCTCTACGACCTGATGCGCCAGCATCAGCTTCGGGACTGACCCCGGACGTTCATCGGGCGGACATCGATTGAAGCGACAGCCTCATCTCCTGCATATCCTTCCCGGATTCGGGACGGGTGGCATCCAGACCGTGCTCTGCCGCGTGCTGAACGGCCTAGGCCGCCGCTATCGCCATTCCATTCTGGCACTCAATGGCGATCTCTCGTCGGCCGAACGGCTCGATCCGTCGCTCGATGTCGACCTTTCGGAGGGCGCGGACGGAATTGACGGGTTTCTCGACAGGCGGCGCTTCATCCGTGCCGCGGCTCCCGACCTCGTGATGACATCGAATTTCGGAACCTATGACTGGGTGATCGCCCAGGCCATCGCTCCCGCCGCACCGCATATCCATCAGGAACACGGTTTCGGTCCCGAGGAGGCGCATGGCGAGATCACCCGCCGGGTGTGGGCGCGACGGCTGACGCTTTCCCGGATCCACAGGCTCGTTGTGCCGTCGCGGACGCTGGAGGACAAGGCCCGGACGAGCTGGCGGCTCCGGCCGGAGAAGATCCTGCGCATCGCCAACGGTGTCGATGCGGCGGACCTCGCGGTACTCGAAACCGGTCCGGCGGACCGGGCGATGCTTCCTGCCGGCCGCGTCATCTTCATCACCGTCGCCCCGCTTCGCCCGGAAAAGCGGATCGACCGCCTGATCCGCGCCTTCGCATCGATGCCGTCCGGCCCGAAAGCGGCTCTGGTGATCGTCGGCGACGGGCCGGAGCGTCCAGCGCTCGAAGAGCTTGCACGGCTGCTCGGTTGCACGGAGGATATCCACTTTGCCGGATTCCGGCTGCAACCGGCACAGCTGCTCGCACATGCCCATGTCTATGCGATCAGCTCCGATACCGAACAGCTTCCGGCCTCGGTGCTGGAGGCGATGGCGCTGGCGATGCCGGTGGTCGGAACGGCGGTGGGCGACGTGCCGCTGATGGTCGCCGACGACAACGGGCCCTTCATAGTCGGGCGCGACGACGAGCCCGCGCTCGCACGGGCGATGGCAGAGCTTGCCCGAAACGCGGGCCTGCGCGAGGATCTGGGCAGGGCGAACCGCGAGAGACAGCTGGCGGAGTTCGACGCCGGCGCCATGGTCGATGCCTATCGCCAGTTGTACGACCGGGCGACAGGTTGAACCGCGCGAGGATTTCCGGACGCCCGTTCGCAGGAGTGCTTTCTGGAAATGGCCGGCAGGTTCGACATGCTCGCTGAATCCCTCGCCCGGATCGGCCGCGATCTGGGCGACACGCTGTTCGCCGGCGAGACCGTGGACGAGACCATCAGGGGCAATATCAGCATCGTCACCCTAACCGTGGTACGCTGGGTCGCGATCGTCGGCCAGCTGTTCACCATATTGTTCGTCCATTTCTCGCTGGGCATCCCCCTCGAGATCGAGTGGATGCTGCCGATCGTCGGCGCATCCGCTATCGTGAACATCGTCCTATGGCGCAACCGGCAGCACGGTCCGCGGCTGAGCCAGCGCCGCGCATTGCTGGTCTTCGCCTTCGACATCGTTCTGCTGGCAACGCTCGTGGGTCTTTCCGGCGGGTTGAGCAATCCCTTCGCGCTGCTGCTGCTGCTGCCAGTGACCCAGGCATCGGCGACGCTCAACAAGGCGAGCGCCTATGCCCTGGCCTTCCTGACCGCCCTCTGCATCGCCGCACTTGCCAGTCTTCCCTCGGGCCTGCCATGGATCGACGGCCCGCTCGACCTGCCGCGGCTCTATCTCCTCGCGAGCTGGCTGGCACTCAGCCTCGCCGTCGCGCTGTTCGTCTGGCACATGACCGAGATCACCGACGATGCGCGGCGTCAGGAAAGCGCGTTTTCCGCGGTCCAGGCGGCGCTGGCGCGCGAGCAGCAGCTCTCGGCCCTCGGCGGTCAGGCGGCGGCGGTGGCCCATGCGCTCGGCACACCGCTCGCCACGATCAACGTGATCGCCAAGGAACTCGTGCGGGAACTGCCCGAAGACGATCCGCTGGCCCCGGATGCGAGCGAACTGCTGGCGCAGGCGAGGCGCTGTCGCGAAGTGCTCTCGACCCTCGGCCGCCCCGATGCCGATCACGGATACAGGAAGATCACCGCCTCGCCACTCGGCGAGCAGTTGCGCAGCCTCGTCGACGAATGCGATCGTCCGCCGGTGACGACAAACGTTGTGGTTGAGGTCGAGAACGGTGTCGATGAACCGGTTCCAAGTCTGGCGCCAGAAATTCGCCACGCATTGACCAACCTGATCGAGAATGCAATCAGCTTTGCCGAGAATAGCGTTGTCTTGACCTTGCGAATGGGCAATACAGGGTCATCGTTGACAATCGATGATGACGGCCCGGGATTTGCACCGGAAATACTCGACTGGCTCGGAGAACCCTACAATTCGAGCCGGCGGCGGTCGGGCGGTCTCGGCCTCGGCGTCTTCATCGCCAAGAGCCTTCTTGCAAGAACCGGAGCCAGGTTGCATTTTACCAACAATGACAAGGGTGCGCGGGTCATGATCCACTGGCCCGCCGGAGCGCTCGCCCGGGAGACGGAGGTCGGCGAATGACGGAAAGTTATGGCGAGGAGATCAGCCTGCCGCATCTGTCCGGCAGGGCGGGAAGCGGTCAAGAGCGGCCCCTTCTCCTTCTGGTCGATGACGATGCGCCGCTCCTGCGCAGTCTCGAGCGGGCCATGGACCGGCGCGGCTTCGACGTGGCCACCGCATCCGGCTTCAGGGAAGGCATGAATCTCGCGCACAGCACGCGGCCCGATTTCGCGGTGATCGACCTGCGCCTCGAGGACGGTTCGGGGATCGAGCTGGTCAAGCGCCTTCGCGAACTGCATCCGCAGGTCAAGGTCGTGATCCTGACCGGCTACGGCAACATCGCCACCGCCGTTGCCGCGATCAAGGCCGGGGCAATGGACTATCTGGCCAAACCCGCCGATGCCGACGATGTGGTCAACGCCCTTCTCGCCAGCGGCAGCAGTCTCCCGCCGCCGCCGCAGAATCCCATGTCCGCCGATCGCGTGCGCTGGGAACACATCCAGCGCGTGTTCGAGCAGTGCAACCGCAATGTCTCGGAGACCGCGCGACGGCTCAACATGCACAGACGAACCCTGCAACGCATACTCAACAAGCGCGCTCCGCGGGAATAGACGGAGCCGGATCAGGGAGCAAGGGGGCATGATGGCAACGATCGAAGGGAACGCCGGACATATCGAACCGGCGCCCAGGGGCACGCTTCTCCTCGTCGACGACGATCCGCCGCTCATACGCATGATCAGCCGGCAGCTCGAGCGCGCCGGCTTCGAGGTCCTCGTCGCCGGCTCGCTCAAGGAAGCCTATGAGGTCACCGCGGAGACCATTCCCGATTTCGCCGTCGTCGACCTCAATCTGGGTGACGGCCACGGCATGGAACTCATCAACGGCCTGCTCGAGGCCCGCCATGACATGCGCATCGTGGTGCTGACCGGCTATGACAGCATCGCATCCTCGATCATCGCCACCAAGGCCGGTGCGGTGGGGTATCTCGCCAAGCCGGTGCAGGCCGAGGAACTGGTGGCCACCCTTCTCGGCAACCACCCGTCCGCCTCGGAGGACGGCTCTCCCGACGAAACGCCCATGTCCGCCGACCGGATCCGCTGGGAACACATCCAGCGCGTATTCGAGCAATGCAACCGCAACGTCTCGGAAACCGCCCGCCGCCTCAACATGCACAGACGAACCCTGCAACGCATCCTGAGCAAACGCGCGCCGCGCTGAGCGGACGGACGCAAGCGCGCTCATCCATCGGCGGCATCGGCGGCGGGGCCGCAGAACATGTCGTGCAGAAGCTCGATCATGCGGCGCACATCGCCGTCGGCGATCGAGTAGTAGATGGCCTTGCCCTCGCGGCGCGTCGAGACGAAGCCGGCGAAGCGCAGGCGTGCGAGCTGCTGGGAGACGGCCGCCTGACGGATGTCGAGAAGCTCCTCAAGCTCGCTCACCGACTTCTCGCCCGAGACGAGATGACAGAGGATCATCAGCCGGCCCTCATGCGCGAGCGCCTTGAGAAACTCCGAAGCGGCCTCGGCATTCGCGAGCATGTCAGCCACGCCGTCGCCTTCAACCTGTGCAGACCGCTCCGCGATCGAGCCGTCACTCATCTCTGCTTTCTGCCCCTTGGCCTGAAACCCCGGCGGAATGGCTCAAAAGCCACCACCGCTCACCCCGCTCCCAAAAGAGTTCAAGTCTGCAACACATTCACATTCGTATCAACGAATAGCCGGGCGCATTCGAACAAATCCAACCTGTGTATCGATCAGGCCGCGGCGGTGGACCGCGATCGCCACAGACCGAACGCGACGAACCCGACCGCCATGGCGAAGGCGAACAGCAGGGCTTCCCTGTAGCCGAAGAGCAGCGAGGCCATGACCGATCCCGGACAGAGGCCGACAAGTCCCCAGCCCGCACCGAACAGCACGGAGCCGCCGATCAGCCGCATGTCGATCTTGGCCGAGGGCACTCCCGGCAACGGCTCGCCAAGAAGCGATTGCCGATGCCGGGCGACCCATAGCCATGTCGCCATCATCGGAATGTTGGCACCGATGATGACGAACACGAGCGTCGGGTCCCATGCGCCGAACAGATCGAAAAAACCCTGCACACGCCGGGCGTTGATCATGTCCGACAGGACGAGGCCGAGCCCGAAGAGGCCGCCTGCGAGGAATGCCGTCAGATTTTTCATATCGATCAGCCCCACGCAAGGAGGTTGCGGCTGAGGGCAACCACTGCGACGCCAACGGAAACGGCAACGGCCATGGAGACGATGGACCTCGGGGAGAAGCGGGACAGGCCGCAGACGCCGTGACCGCTGGTGCAGCCGCTGGCAGTGCGCGCGCCAAGCCCGACGAGCAGACCGCCCGTGAGCAGGACCGGCAGCGACCCGGTCACGTTGATCGCGGGTGTCCCGGCAAGGATCGCATAGAGGAAGGGAACACCCGCAAGACCGGCCATGAAGGCGAGCCGCTCCATCGTGCGCGAACCGGATGGCTCGTCGATCAATCCTCCGAGAATGCCGGAAACGCCGGCGATGCGGCCGTTCATCAGCAGAAGTACGGCAGCACCGGACCCGATGAGGAGTCCGCCCGCAAGGCCCATGATCCAGCTTTCCTCGAACATGCTCACGATCTCCCGGCGCCCGACCGCCCGACGGACACGGGATCGCTCGACCTGCCACACTCACGATATGGCACAAACATTCCGATATTGCAATGTGTATGAGTGGTTAATGAATGTTCACCTTCGAACATTCCTCGCCTGCCGGTTTGCGGGGAGTTGCAAAACCGGCCGACTGCGACGATGCTGCCGTCCGCCTGCGGCGCGTCGGGATGATGGCGCTTTTTTTTGTGAACAGATGGACGGGAAGACGGCGGTATCATGGCTGAGACGGACAGGATCGACCTTTCGCCCGACGTCTCGGACGAGATACGCTGCACGACCTGCTACATGTGCGCCTGCCGCTGCGG
>JAGREZ010000131.1 GCA_020446285.1 Geminicoccaceae bacterium | reverse complement strand
ACGCGCGACCGTCTCTCGGAGATCGGGCCGGGCGGCATCTCGGGCATGGTCGGCCCGTTGCTCCTCGACTGGCTGCTGTTCGCCGAGGGCGCATCGGAGGAGGCACTCGCGGCCCTTTCGGAGGCTGACGGCGGCGACGGACTGGCGCTCGTGCGCACCTATCATCACGCATCGATGCTCGCGACCCTCGGGCGCAACGAGGAGGCCCGCGACGTTCTCGAGCCGGCGGTGGACATCTCCGCGCGAATCCCGACCCGCCTGCTGATGGCGCTCGTCGGCATCCGCGAGCGGCTCGGCCTGAAGGATGAGGCGCTCGCGGCGCTCGACGGCCAGCTGGCACTCGCGCCGGAGGATACGGTGGTCATCGACCTGCGCCGCACGCTGGTCGCCGGCGAGACGGTCGGGATGCCGATCAGGGACGCATCGACGGGCATGGCCGATGCGCTGCTGAGCCTCGCCCGCGCACTCGGCGACCAGCGCGGCGGCGGGCAGGCGCTGCTGCTTGCGCGTCTCGCCTCGTTTCTGGCGCCGGAGGACGGCGATACCTGGCTGTTCATCGCCCGGCAGATGCTCGCCGAGAACAATGTGCCGCTGGCGCTGGACGCGCTGGATGAGGTGGGCGGTGACAGCCTGTTCACCTGGGATGCGGACCTTCTCCGCGCGCAGGCCTACAACATCACCGGGCGCAACGAGGAGGCATTCGCGCTTCTCGAGGAGATGGGCGAACGCAGACCCGAACGGATCGACGCGCTGGTCTCGCTCGGCGACATGCTGCGCCGCGAGGAACGCTATGCCGAGGCGGAGGTCGCCTACAGCGAGGCCATCTCGCGGATCCGCGAGATGGGCCCCGACAACTGGCGGCTGCTCTATGCGCGGGGCATCACCTACGAGCGTACCGATCGCTGGGAACTGGCGGAGGCCGATTTCCTCGCGGCACTCGATCTGGAACCGGAACAGCCCTTCGTTCTCAACTATCTGGGATACAGCTGGGTCGACAAGGGCCTCAATCTCGATCGTGCGACGGACATGCTCCACCGGGCGGTGGAGCTGCGTCCCAAGGACGGTTTCATCGTCGACAGCCTCGGCTGGGCGTTCTTCCGCCTCGGCCGGTTCGAGGATGCGGTGGTCAATCTCGAACGCGCGGTCGAACTGCAGCCCGACGATCCGGTCATCAACGATCATCTGGGCGATGCCTACTGGCGGGTCGGACGTCTGCGCGAGGCCCGTTTCCAGTGGGAACGCACACTGATCTTCGATCCCGAGGAAGGCGAGGCCGGGAAGATCCGGCTCAAGCTCGAGGAGGGCCTGCCGCCGAGCGATGCGGAGCGTGGCTGAGGACGGGCCGGGCATCGCCGAACGCGCGCGGGCCAAGATCAATCTCGACCTGCTGATTCTCGGCCGCCGCGAGGATGGCTATCACGAACTCGACAGCCTCGTCGTGTTCGCCGATCCGGCCGACAGGCTGGTCCTGCGCGCATCCGGCGACTGGACCATCGACGGTTCCGGCCCCTTTGCGGACAGTCTGCCGGACATGGCGGACAATATCGTCTATCGCTCCGCAAGGCGCCTTCAGGCGGAGTCGGGTGCCGGCGGTCCCTGCCGCATCGCGCTCGAAAAGAACCTGCCGGTGGCAAGCGGCATCGGTGGCGGCTCGGCCGATGCCGCCGCGACCCTGCGCGGCCTGCGCCGCCTGTGGTCGCTGCCGGTCGAGGATGAGCGGCTGCGCGAGATCGGTGCCGAACTCGGTGCCGACGTGCCGGTCTGCCTGTTCGGCGAGCCGGCGCGGATGCGCGGGATCGGCGAGCGCCTCGACCCCGTGCGCGCCCTGCCCGAAATTCCGCTGGTGCTGGTCAATCCGGGCTTCGCGGTCTCCACCGGGTCAGTGTTCCGCGCGCTCGATCCCGACACCGACGCGCTCTTCCGCCCGCCGCTGCCCATGGGTGCGAGCCTCGTCCAGTTCGCGGTCTGGCTGCAATCGAGCCGCAACGATCTGGAACCGCCAGCACTTTCGATCGAGCCGCGCATCGGCACGGTCCTCGACGCGCTCCGGTCGATGGATGACGTGATCATCGCCCGCATGTCGGGCAGCGGTGCGACATGCTTCGCCATCTTCCGCACCATGGCCTCGGCACTGGCGGCGCAGGCCCGGCTGCGCGCCAGCGAGCCCGGATGGTGGGTGCAGGCAACGGTCGCCGGAACGCCGATGCCGGCGCCGGGAGAGCATTGCGGATGATTCTGGTCGCCACCGATTTCGGCCTGTCCGGCTCCTATACCGGCGAGATCATGGCGGTGTTTGCGCGTGGTGCTCCCGAGATTCCGGCCATCATGCTGATCGCCGATTTCCCGCCCTTCGCGCCGAAGCTCGCTGCCTATCATCTGGCGGCGCTGTTCGAACGGACCGAGCCCGGCGACGTGCTCGTCGGCGTCGTCGATCCCGGCGTCGGTAGCGACCGTCTGCCGCTGGCCATCGAGGCGGACGGTCGCTGGCTCGTGGGGCCGGACAACGGCCTCTTCGAACCGGTCATGCGCCGCGCCCGCTCGTTTGCCTGTCACGCCATCGAATGGCGGCCGGAACGTCCTTCGGCGAGCTTTCACGGCCGCGATCTCTTCGCCCCCGTCGCCATCCGCCTCGCGCGCGGCGACAGGCCAGCGCTCCGTCCGGTCCGGCCCATGGATTGCGGCGACTGGCCGGACGATCTTGCCGCCGTCGTGCATGTCGACCGATACGGCAATCTCATCACCGGCTTGCGCGCGTCGTTCATGGCCGCTGGCGCCGTCATTGATATGGCCGGGCAGAGTGTCGCCCGATGCCGCACCTTCTCCGATCGTGCGAAAGGCGGGCTTTTCTACTATGAAAACAGCGCCGGCCTGATCGAGATTGCCGCCACCTGCGCAAGTGCCGCATCGATCACTGGTCTGAGCGTGGGCGACAGCATCACACTCGAGTTGCAAGAGCCCCCGCAAGATCCTATCTAGGCATCGATCCAGACAGATCGTACGGATCTGTCTGGACAAATTGATGCAATAACACGAGCTGGTGTATTGGCGAATGAACGAAGTGAATGCGCCTGAGCACCAGACAGCGCGTTGGGGCGTAGCCAAGCGGTAAGGCAGTGGGTTTTGGTCCCTCGATCCCAGGTTCGAATCCTGGCGCCCCAGCCACCGGCCGAGCGAAACCCGTTCAGCCGGCTTTGGCTTCCGCGCGGCGGCGGTGGAGTACGGGTTCCGTGTAGCCGTTCGGCTGCGACGCCCCCTCGAAGACGAGATCGCAGGCGGCCCTGAAGGCGATGCTGCCTTCGAAATCCGCCGCCATCGGCCGATAGGCCGGATCGCCCGCATTCTGCCCGTCGACCACTTCGGCCATCCGCTTCATGGTCGCCTCGACCTGCTCGTTTGTGCACACCCCGTGGCGCAGCCAGTTGGCGATGTGCTGGCTGGAGATGCGCAGGGTCGCGCGGTCCTCCATCAGTCCCACATCGTTGATGTCCGGAACCTTCGAACAGCCCACGCCCTGATCGACCCAGCGCACGACATAGCCCAGAATGCCTTGCGCATTGTTGTCGAGCTCGGCCTGGATCTGTTCCGGCGTCCAGTTGGGCCGTTCGGCAAGCGGGATGGAGAGAATGTCGTCGAGGCGCGCGCGTTCCCGGCTCTTCAGCTCGGCCTGACGGGCGGCGACATCGACCTTGTGATAATGCAGCGCATGCAGCGTTGCCGCCGTGGGCGAGGGGACCCAGGCGGTGTTGGCGCCGGCCATCGGATGGCCGATCTTCTGCTCCAGCATCGCCGCCATCAGATCCGGCATCGCCCACATGCCCTTGCCGA
>JAGREZ010000130.1:15741-16816 GCA_020446285.1 Geminicoccaceae bacterium | reverse complement strand
GTGCATCGATCCAGACAGATCATACTGATCTGTCTGGATAAGTTGATGCAAAAACAAGGAACTGGTGCTCGGGTGAATGAACGAAGTGAATACGCCTGAGCAGTAGAACCGACGCAGGCTCCCGGCCGTTCGGCAAGCCGGGTCATCACCTCGAGGAACTGGTGCCCGCCCTCATGCAGCACGGTCGACAAATCGGCTTTCTCGAACAGCCGAATGAGCGTCCTGCCCTCGGTGAAGGTGATCGAACCGCGCGGGTCGCCGTAGGCTGAACTTTGTTTTCCCGCACCAGTTTTCTGACCCGAAACACGCGCTATCGGCAGGGCAGCTCACTCGTTTGCAGGCGGTTCAGGAAAACGTTCCGTTTGGCGTTCATGTTCATGCCTATTGTGTTATGTTATAATATAACGTAAATGGCATTCGATAGTCATCGATGGAGATGCCGCATGGCCAGACGGGGAGAAAGGTTGCAGGCGGAGGTGTTGGCCGTCCTGCATCGGCGAGGCGGCCCACGTTCAGCCTGCGATGTGTTTGGTGAGCTGCGCGAAGTTCATCCCGGAATCGCTCCGCCGACGATCTGCCGTGCGATGGCAGCACTGACCGAGCACGGGCGTGTGCATCGCCTCGAGTCTCCTGACGCCTTCATCCCCTGCCAGTGCGATCGCCATCAGCACGCATCCATCCTGTCGATCTGCGACGATTACGGGACCGTCGAGGAAAACACCGCCCCCGACTTGCTGCAGCAACTCTCCAGCATTGTCGGCAAGTCCGGTTTCGCGCCGGTGCGTCATGTGATCGAGGTCCATGGCGTTTGCGGTTCATGCGGTGGCGGGCAGGCGCACGCTTGATGGTGCAACCGACCACGCTTCGCCTGTTCCTCGCCGGAGCAGTGCCCCGGCTGGCTGGTGCGGCTGTCATCGTGGCGCTGCTCTGGGCGGGCTTCTTCTGGGCGATTTCGGCGCCGGGGGCGCCATGAGGATCGCTCTCGCATTCCAGAATCTCACGCTCGGCTATGACCGTCTTGCGGCGGTGCATCGTCTTCAGGCCGAAATCGCGGAAGGGAGTCTGACTGCTGTCG
>JAGREZ010000130.1:12029-15678 GCA_020446285.1 Geminicoccaceae bacterium | reverse complement strand
GGCCGGGTGGCGTTCGGTTCGCTGAGCCGCAAGGACATCGCCTATCTGCCCCAGCAATCGGATATCGACCGGACATTTCCGCTCTCGGTGGTCGACCTGGTGGCGATGGGGCTGTGGAGCGAAATCGGCCCGTTCGGACGGATTGGAAAGGAGCGTCGGGCACGCGTTGATGCCGCGATCGCGGCTGTGGGCCTGACAGGTTTCGAAAGCCGTCCCATCGGATCGCTGTCGGGCGGTCAGATGCAGCGCACGCTGTTCGCGCGGCTGCTCCTGCAGGATGTGCGGCTGGTGTTGCTCGACGAGCCATTCAACGCGATCGACGCCCGCACCATGGCTGATCTGATCGGTGTGGTCCGGCGCTGGCATGGCGAAGGGCGCACGGTGCTCGCGGTGCTGCATGATCTCGAAACCGTCCGCGCGCACTTCCCCGATACACTCGTGCTGGCGCGCGAACTCATCGCCCATGGACCCACGGAACTGGCGCTTACCGCCGAAAACCAGTTTCGCGCCCGGCAGATGTGCGAGGCCTGCGCGGGCCCGCCCCATGTCTGCGGACGGAGTGCAGCATGATCTGGGACGCGATCTTCCAGCCTTTCGCCGATTTCGGCTTCATGCGCCGTGCGCTGCTCGGCTGCATCGCGGTCTCGGCCGGTGCAACCCCAGTGGGCATCTTCTTGATGCTGCGGCGCATGAGTCTGACCGGTGACGCGATGGCCCATGCGATCCTGCCCGGTGCGGCCATCGGCTATCTGGTCGCCGGGCTGTCGCTCGGGGCGATGACCATCGGTGGTCTGATTGCCGGGATGGCGGTGGCGCTGGCCTCGGGTTTTGTCACCCGTGTCACGGCCCTGCGCGAGGATGCGAGCCTTGCCGCCTTCTACCTGATCTCGCTCGCACTCGGCGTCCTGATCGATTCGATGCGCGGCAGCAATGTGGACCTCATGCATGTGCTGTTCGGCACGGTGCTGGCCCTCGATGATGCGGCGCTGATCCTGCTCTGCTCGATCGCAAGCCTTTCGCTGCTGGTCCTTGCACTGCTCTTCCGGCCGCTGGTTCTGGAATGCGCCGATCCGCAGTTCCTGCGATCGGTGAGCAAACTCAGTACGGTCACCCACTTCACCTTTCTCGCACTTGTGGTGGTGAACCTCGTCAGTGGCTTTCATGCGCTCGGTACACTCATGGCGGTCGGCATCATGGTTCTGCCCGCCGCCGCCGCGAGGTTCTGGTCCGCTGACATTGGCGGGCTGATCATTGCCGCAGTCGCGGTTGCGATCCTGTCGAGCCTGATCGGGCTTCTGCTTTCCTACCACTACAGCCTGCCGTCCGGCCCGGCGATCATCCTCGTGGCGGGCATCGCCTACGGGTTGTCGCTGGTGTTTGGCCCGACGGGCGGTCTCGTCATGCAGGCCCTGCCACGCCGTCATCTCGAAATATGAAAGGATTCTCCATGGCCAAGCGCCGAATGCCGCTCAAGTCCACAACCGCTGTCCTGGCCCTTTCGCTCGCTGTCCCTGCGACGGCGCAATCGAACGAGCCTGTTCAGGTCGTCGCCACCTTCTCGATCCTCGGCGACATGGTGGCGCGGATCGGCGGCGAGCATGTGACCGTGACCATGCTGGTCGGCCCTGACGGCGACGCGCATGTCTATCAGCCGACCCCCGCCGCGGCCCGCGCTGTCAAGGAGGCCGCGCTGCTGTTCGTGAACGGGCTGGAGTTCGAGGGCTGGATCGACCGGCTGGTCGACGCATCCGGCTTTGATGGCACGCGTGTCATTGCGAGCGAGGGGATCGAACCGATCGCCTACGATGAGGGCGAAGACCACGCCGGACACGACCACGATGGTGAGGAGCATGCCGAAGAAGACCATGACGAGGAGGAACATGGCCATCACCACCACGGTGCTTTCGACCCGCATGCCTGGCAGAGCCTCGACAATGCACTCATTTATATCGACAACATCACTGCCGCGCTGACGCAGTCCGATCCGGCCAACGCGGCCGAGTTCAAACGGAATCAAGCGGCCTATGCCGCCGAGATCGAAGCGCTCGATGCCGAGATCCGCGGGATCGTGGCCGGGCTGCCCAGGGGCCGCCGTACCGTCGTCACCTCGCACGACGCCTTTCAGTATTTCGGCCGCGATTACGGGCTGACCTTTCTCGCACCCCAGGGGCTGAGCACCGAATCCGAAGCGTCCGCGCAGGACGTCGCCCACCTGATCGGGCAGATGCGCGCCGAGGGCGTCTCCGCGGTTTTGCGTCGAGAACATCACCGATTCCCGCCTGCTGGAGCAGATCGCCAACGAGACCGGTGCAACCGTCGGCGGCACGCTCTATCCCGGTGCGCTCTCCGGCCCCGACGGTCCGGCACCTGCCTATCTGGACATGATGCGCCACAATGCGACGACGCTCGCACAGGCGCTGGGGTCGTGAGATGAGAGACGGTTGCGATGCCCGCCTTCCGGTCACCGTCCTCTCCGGCTTTCTCGGCGCCGGCAAGACCACGCTTCTCAATCGCGTCCTGAACAATCGTGAGGAACGACGCGTGGCGGTGATCGTCAACGACATGTCGGAGGTGAATATCGATGCGGATCTGGTGCGCGCCGATACCGAGTTGAGCCGCACCGACGAGACATTGGTGGAGATGTCGAACGGCTGTATCTGCTGCACACTCAGGGACGATCTCCTGGCGGAGGTTCGCCGCCTCGCAGGTGCTGGACGGTTCGATTATCTGCTGATCGAGTCGACAGGGATCTCCGAACCACTGCCCGTTGCCGCGACCTTTGAATTCCGCGACGAAGCGGGTGACAGCCTGGCGGATGTCGCGCGTCTCGACACCATGGTTACGGTTGTGGACGCCGTTAATCTGCTCAAGGACTATTCCAGCCACGATTTCCTGCGCGATCGGGGCGAGACTCTGGGCGAGGAGGACGAGCGCACACTCGTGCATCTTCTGACCGATCAGATCGAATTCGCCGACGTCGTGGTCCTGAACAAGGTCGCCGATGCCGAACCCCACCAGGTGGATGCTGCACGCAGGATCATTCGCAGTCTCAACGCCGATGCCCGGATCATCGAGACCAGCCATTCGGACGTGCCTGTCGATTCGATCCTCGACACCGGGCTCTTCGACTTCAGGAAGGCGCACGAGCATCCGATGTGGGCAAAGGAACTCTATGGGTTCGCCGACCATGTGCCCGAGACCGAGGAATATGGCGTCACGAGCTTCGTCTACCGCGCCCGTCGCCCGTTCGAGCCGGAGAAGATCCTTGCCGTGCTGAATGGCGAGATGCCGGGCGTCATCCGTGCCAAGGGGCATTTCTGGATCGCCACACGTCCCGACTGGGTGGCCGAGTTTTCGCTCGCGGGTGCACTCTCATCGGTCAAGCCGCTCGGAACCTGGTGGGCCGCCGTGCCGAGAGCGCGCTGGCCGGGACACGACAGCGCGCGGATCTATATCGCACAGCATTGGCAGGAGCCCTGGGGTGATCGCAGGCAGGAGATCGTCTTCATCGGTTCGGACATCGACTGGCCTCGCCTCAAGGCGCGGCTCGACGCCTGCCTTCTTCCGGAACAGCTGGCGAGTGGACCCGATGCGCTTCCTTTCGGCCTGCACGATCCCTTCCCGGTCTGGCGGCGTGCGGAGGCGGTGG
>JAGREZ010000130.1:0-11912 GCA_020446285.1 Geminicoccaceae bacterium | reverse complement strand
CCCTTGCCGATGTTTCAGTCGTGGATTGACGCTCTCGACCCCATCCAGCTCCCGAGTGCACGGGTGATCATTCGCCCGGAGGTTGTGCACGACACAATCGAGCAGATCTGCGAGAGCCGCGGCACGCCGGCCTGCGCCGGGCGCAACCGGCTGATCGACGACATCGCGGCCCTTGCCGCCCTGTTCGCTGACCTGATGCGTGCGAGGTGGCTGAGCCTGCGCCTGGACGTGGTGAAGACAAACGCCTGCCGGAAGTTTCACATCGACGCCGTCACCGCACGACTGGTCTGCACCTATCGTGGCACGGGTACGCAATACGGCATTGCCACCAACGGTGCCGGGCCTCGGCGCATCTTCACGGTTCCAACCGGTGCACCGGTCATGCTGCGCGGTACGCTGTGGCCCGAGCGCCCGAAGTCCGGCTTGCTGCATCGCTCGCCGCCCATCGAGGGTACCGGTGAGACCCGTCTGGTGCTCGCCCTCGACCCTGCCGGCGAGCCGCAAGAGTTGCCGCATCGGGTGTCCATCCACTGACCTGAAATCTGGGGCGAGTCCCACCGCGTACAAATTCTTCAATGGTTCCGCGAGGCCGCCGCTCGGGTGAGTGAACGAGGCGAATGCGCCTGAGCACTGGAGTGACGCGATCGGAAGAAATCATCAAGTCGTTGAACAAGAGGATACAGGAGGAGATGATGTTATCGAGACTTACCGGTGCCATTCTGGTGTCGGCGCTGGCCATCGGACACCCCGCCCGGGCCGATGAGGATGCAACTGCATGGCGTCTTTTCGTGGCCGATCACACAGATCCGACCGTTACTGCCATCGATCTCGATGTGCCGGAAAAGCGCTGGACGTTCGAGGTCGCCGGACCGGCGAAGCTCTACGCGTCGGCTGGCGGCGCGCTGGTCACTGCGGTTCAATCCGACAATGAGCGGGTTGATTTCCTCAAGAGCGGTCTGGCGCGCGACAGTCACGGCGACCACGCCGATATCGAGATATCCGAGCCCGAGGCGATCGGATCGATCGAGGGGCCGAGGCCGTTCCATGTGGTCAGCCACGGGGGTATGGTGGCGGTCAATTTCGATCGTGGCGGCTATGCGGGTATTCTTGAGGAAGGCTTGCTCCTCGACGGCAAGCTCGATGAGCGAAGGTTTCCGATGAACGTCGCGCATCACGGTTTTGTCGCAGCGATGGGCGATCATTTCGTCAGCTCGATTGCCTCGAAGGAGCCGGTTGCTGATGACGCCCTGCCGCCCCGGGTCGGCGTCGGTACGTTCGCGGCGGATGGAATGCCCATTGGCAGTATGCATGCCTGCACCGATTTGCATGGCGAGGCGTTTTCGGGCAATTTCCTGCTGGCCGGGTGCAAGGAAGGGGTGATCGCTTTTGACGCCAGGGGCGGTCCGGATGCCTTCACCATGCTGCCCTATCCTGCCGATTTTCCCGAAGACAAGACCGGCACCTTGCTGGGTTCAGTTTCCATGCAGGTCTTTTTGGGAAATTACGGAGCGGATTCGGTCGTGATCGTCGACCCCACTGCAGAGCCATACTTCACCCGTGTCGAGTTGCCGTTCCGCCGGGTCGATTTCATCCTCGATCCAGCCAGACCGCAGTTTGCCTACATCTTCACCGAGGATGGATCGCTGCACCGGTTGAACATGTTGACCGCCACCATCGAACAGAGCACGCAGATCACACAGCCCTATTCGATGGACGGCCACTGGCGCGATCCGCGGCCCCGGATTGCGGTTGCGGATGACCGGCTGATCCTGACCGATCCGCTGGATACGAGCCTGCGGATCATCAGCACGGCGGATTTCGCCGAAATCGACAGGATCGCGCTGCAGGGTCTGCCTTATAACGTCATCGCGGTAGGCGGCAGTGGCCTGACCCATTGAACAAAAAACCCCGGCGCTCCGCGAATGTGCGGAGCGCCGACTCTTTCATGCACTCGGAACATTCGCCTGTGAAGCACCTGAACTCGATCATCGCCATGATTGCAATGGAAGCAAAGAAACCGCCATGGTTGCACTGAGCCTTTCTTCCCAGGTTCCTGTTGTTGTCATGACCGGCTTTCTCGGGGCCGGCAAGACGACGCTTCTGAAAAAACTCCTGTGTCGGCCGGAGCTGCAAGGGACGGCCGTCATCGTCAACGAGTTCGGCGAGATCGGGCTCGACCACGATTTGCTCGAGGTCGGCGACGAGACTGTGGTCGAGCTGGACGGTGGCTGCCTTTGCTGCACGGTACGAAGCGATCTGACCGACACGCTCCGCGACCTGCACCGTCGGCATGCAACCGGAGACATCGAGCTCAAACGCGTCATCATCGAGACCACTGGCCTGGCCGATCCGGCGCCGATCCTGGCGACACTTCTGGGCGACGCCTATGCCGGCCACTACTTCCGGCTGGCGTCGGTGGTGACGTTGGTGGATGCGGTCAACGGCCTGGCGACGCTCGATGCCCACATCGAAGCGCCACGGCAGGTTGCGGTGGCCGACCGCCTCGTGCTGACCAAGATCGATCTCGCCGTCGAGGTGGAGCCGCTGCAGGCGGCGCTGCGCTCGCTCAACCCGACCGCCCCCATCTTGAGGGTGAACCATGGCGAGGCCGAGCCTGCGGACCTGCTGGAGGACGGGCTGTTCGATCCGGCCACCAGGAGTGCCGACGTCCAGGCCTGGCTGCGCGCCGAATGGCTGGCCCCGGGTGATGATCACGAACATCATGATCATCCGCACGACCACGATCATCACCATGACGTCAACCGTCACGGTGAGGATATCCGTGCGTTCTGCGTGCGGCGCGACGAGCCGATTCCGACCGCTGCCTTCGAGGCTTTCATGAATGTGCTGTGGGACATGCGCGGTGCCGATCTCCTTCGGGTCAAGGGCCTCGTCTGCCTGAGCGAGGAACCGGACAAGCCACTCGTCTTTCACGCCGTGCAGCACGCCATCCACCCCACCGTGTCGCTCGGGAACTGGCCCTCCGCCGACCGCTCCACACGGATCGTGTTCATCGTCCGTGATATTCTGCCATCTCAGGTTGAAACCATGCTCGACAAGCTGACCGCCCAGGCAAATGACACCGGAGCACAAAGCGCAATCGCGGGAAAAGCGGGTTGATGTTCGGGATCGATGACTGGCACCGCCGAATCACCGGACATTGCGGCCTGGTGCTGCTGTTCCTGTCCGCACCCCCGGCCGACGCGCACCCGCACAGCTGGATCGATGTGCGGGTCGAGGTGATGCTCGACAGCAACGGTGCGATCAGCGGTCTCGAACTGTACTGGCTGTTCGACGAATGGTACACTGTCTACATTGCTGAAGAATTTACCGAATCAGCCTTGGCACCAACCGAATATCTGAACTCCCTGGCCAGGCAAAACCTCGCAAACCTCGCCGAATACGACTACTTCACCAAGGTCATGATCAACGGCGATCCGGTCGGGATCAAAGACGTCACGACCTTCGATACCGGTCTCAGCGACGAACGCCTGTGGCTCACGTTCGACGTGCTGCTTGATCGGCCCGTCGATCCACAGGCGCAGACAGTCTCCTACAAGGTCTACGATCCGACCTATTACATCGAAATTCTGCACATTGAGGAAAACCCTGTGACATTCAGCGGCGCAGGTGCCCATGATTGCGCCGCCGAGGTGGTGGATGCGAACCCGGGTTTCGAGGCGGTGGCACTCGCATCCGCATTGGATATCACGCAGACGGGCGGCGATCATCTGGGCGAACTGTTTGCGCAGACGGTCAAGGTGAGCTGCCGCTGATGCTGCTTGCTCTCTCTCGCATTCAGATGTTCGTGCTGGCCTGTACGCTGCTTGGTGCTGCAGCGCTGTTGCTGCAGCTGGACGAACTGGGCACGCTCTGGTCCCGCACAATCGAGTTCGCGATTGCCATGCAACGCCATCTGCAGCTCGACCTCGCCGAGGCGATGCATGCGATCCGTGCGGGGACAGCGACCGCGTTGGGGAGCCTGATCGGACTGGGTTTCCTCTATGGCGTCTTCCACGCGGTCGGACCGGGCCACGGCAAATTCGTCATCACCACCTATCTCGCCACACACGAGAGCAGGCTCGTCTACGGCATCGCGCTTTCATTCCTCGCCTCGCTGCTGCAAGGGATTACCGCGATCATTCTGGTCGGAAGCGTTGCCTGGACGATCGGGCGGGCAACACGCGAGATCCATCAAGCCGCCATACTGCTGGAGATCGCAAGCTATGGCCTCGTGGTCCTGCTCGGGCTCTATCTGATCTGGGGCAGTGCACGCCGTCTCTATCTGCGCACAACCTCACATGGCAGCGGAGCGAAGGAGCATGGGTATCACAGGCACGCAGATTCCGGCTGTTGCCATGCCCATGGGCCTTCCGCTGACGACCTCGCGGCAGAACCATCGGTTCGCGAGTTCGTCATGACCCTGCTTTCAGTCGGCCTGCGTCCCTGCAGCGGCTCGATTCTGGTGCTGATCGTTGCGGCCGGAACGGGCCACGCTTTGGCTGGAATGGCCACAGTTGCCGCCATCTCCATCGGCACCGGTATCACGGTTTCGGGACTGGCAGTGCTTGCCAACCGTGCGCGACGCATGGCCGTCTTTCTGGCCGCGCAGTTCGGCAGCGAAGGTTCGAAGATCGCTGGTCTGTTCGATGCTGCGGCCCTCCTGGGCGGCATCCTGATCTTGCTGTCTGGCGTGACCCTGATCAAGGCTGCGCAGGCAATCGCACAGCACCCGCTGTTCTGACTGACGACTGACGATCGAACCTTTCCAGCCATCGTTGCACATTGTCATCATCGGCCATGACAGCCTGTTGCCGCAGCGCATTGCGCAGGGCCGCGCGGGTCAGGCGGCTCGGCGGAGTGGCGAAAGTCCCGGGCCCGGGGTTGGCGCGCCAGCATCCAGAAACGCTCACATGGAAAACCTATCGAAGGTGAAATTCGATGGGCACGACAAACTCCATTTGCGCAACGCCGATCTGTGGCGGGATCGGGGGTAGTGGTGCTGCACGCTCGAGCAGGGCCAGCAATTCTTCGTCAGGAATCGCATGACCGGTGCTGCTGGCGATGCGTGCTCCACGAACGTCTCCTGTGGAATCGAGTATGAACCGCAACGCACCGGTGCCCTCCATGCGGCGCGAACGGGCGCGGCGCGGGTATCGTTTGTGGCGGGCGAGAATCGCCGCGATCTGGCTGCTGAAATCGGCACTTGCCGCGGGATTGCCGCCACCGCTGTTCGAGGTGGCCGTCTGACTGCCGCCGCCGCTGCTGGAAGAGGCATTGCCGCTCGCGGTTGCGGTAGCATCGTTGCTCGTCCGATCCTCACCGGGTTCATCCTGCGTCTGACGTTGCTCCACCGAAACGCCGGGTTCCCGAACAGCAGAAACCTCCCCGGTTTCGGCAGGATCGGCCGTCTGATGTGATTTTTCCGGCTCGATGACAGCGGTCTCTTGCCCGTGCCGCTCTCTGCGAGGGGGGAAATCGGGCGGTGGTTCGGGCTTTGCGAGCGGTACATGTGTTGCCGGGACTTCGGATATTGGCTGGACCGGCTGCAGGAAGCGCTCGGGAACAGCTTGCGGCTGTTGCACGGTCAACGAGGGCATGCGTCCCGGCGCGATCGACGGTTCCGGGCGCGGGCGTGCCGTTGCGACACGATCCGGCTGTGGTTCTTTGGCAGTTTTGACCGGGGCGGGAGCGCTTGCCTGGCTGATGTCCTTTGGAGTCTCCTCGACCGCCTTCAGCGGTCATTCAAGCGGACGTCATCCAGTTCACGGTTCATGACACCGTCTGCAGGACTTCGAAGCCCTCGAAGCGCGGATGCCCCGCATAGAGCCCGGTATGTTCACCGGCATTTTTGTGGGCATCCCGGAAGGCTTCGCTTTTCGTCCAGCCCTCGAAGCCCTCGCGCGAGGCCCAGACCGTATGAGAGGCGTAGAGCGTGCATTCCTCATCCTCGGGCCCGCGCACGAGGTGGAACCCGATAAATCCCGGCACATCGCGCAAATGGATATCGCGGCTGAGCCAGACCTCTTCGAAACGCTTCTCCTGTCCGTGCAGGACGCGAAACCGGTTCATGGCGATGAACATTCAAGAACCTTCCCGTGGCGGTGAGTGTCGAATGACATTGGGTTCGCTTCGGACGAGCTGTCCTGCGATCCGGCGGAAATGGCTGCTGCTGGCGCTCCGTAGCGGGACAAACGTCTTGGCCATCTGGCGGCAGAGCTTCTTGGCCTTGAGGCAGGCGCCATGGCTGACGCAATCCACCGGGCAGAACACCACCTCGGCCTGGGCCACCAGATCGTCGAGCGTGAGCAGGCTCTGTTCGAGTCCACCATCGTGGAAATCGAGCTGCTCGCAGAACGCTTCGGCGCCACGGCGCAGATATGGATAGGTGGTGCTGCGGCCGCCAACATAGAGCCAGTTCCCGAAACGCCGTGACGCGCAGGCCACCGGGTCATGATCGTCTGACGGTGGCTGTTGCGGCTTGTCAGGCACGGCCGCTTCGGACAGGAGTTCAACCTGTCGTTGCAGCCGCTCGATTTCGGCTTGTGCATCCTTGAGCATGGCCCGGGCGGCGGCAGTCCGGCGGCTCTGGTTTTTGATGCTGCGGGCCGTGCGGCACTTGCCAAGGGTCCGCACGGGCGCGCCCGGCTGCTTCAGGCTATTGTTCACGACAAATGCCCGAAGCGTCAGCACCTCGCGCTCCAGATCGCCGATCCTCGCATCGCGTTCGCCGATGGCCTGCTCATGCCGCATTCGCACCCGCACGAGGCGGTCGTCGAGGCACGCAATCCGCTCCTCGGCGAGATGAACCGCACGGGCGTCCTGGCGATTTCGTCCGGTCATGAAATGCGACATCATGTGGACATCGCCAAAGACACGCTGGCGCAGGGATTCACCCGTACGGGCATCGCTGGCAATCGCCCAGTAGACTCCTGCGATCAGGCCATTGCGCCGGGCCTCGTCCCAGTTTTTCAGAATGTCCTCGCGGGTCGTCAACTGCATGTGGCGGCGGATTGCAGCGGCATATTTCCTGTCCAGCAGCTTGTGGGCAAATTTCGCAACCCGGCTGGATTCGGTACACTGGCAGACAAACCAGGCATGAACCTCATATTCGCTCGAACCTTCCACCGGGCGCAGGCGCGCCCGGCGCATCACCGCCGACAGCTCCGCGCGGTCGAGGCAGGTGCCGACGATCGAACAGTGCATGTTGGACCTGACCTCCCAGAGCATCAGGCGGCGCGGCAGCCCGCCTTCGCTTGCGCTCCGGACGTCATCGGGTGCCAGGGCCTTTTCAAGTTCCAGATCCTGGTCGAGCGGCAGGATCCGCCTGGTCCTGTCATGCATGGCTGGTTTCCCGGTGTCGCATCTTCGTCTGTCCGGGGCCCGGGGCCGCGGGAAGCAGGGTCGGGCATCCGGTCTGCGGATGGGTGATCCGGACCATCTCGATTCCGTAGACTTGCGCGATCAGCTCAACCGTCAGGACCTGGTCCGGCGGGCCTGCTGCCACGATCGAACCACGGTTGAGCAGGACGATTCGATCGGCGGTCAGGGCCGCGTGGTTGAAATCATGCAGGATCAACAGGACCCCGGAACCCTGATCGGCGAGTTTGCGTGCCTCGCGCAGGACATGCCATTGAAATGCCGGGTCGAGGCTGGCGGTCGGCTCGTCAAGAAACAGGAATCCGGCACCCGCGCCGCCGTCATCCTTCCAGATCTGGGCAGCGGTCCGGGCGAGATGGCCGCGCTGAAGCTCGCCTCCTGACAGCGTACAACAGGCACGGCCGACCAGATGCGTAACGCTCATCTGCTCCATCGCTCCGGCAACGATTGAAAGGTTCTGGCGGCGCAGGCTCGAGCGGCGATACGGCATGCGGCCGAGAGCCACCAGTTCCTCGAGTATCAATGCACCGGGTGCGGCGGTGTTCTGGCCGAGCACGGCGCGCCGCCTCGCCAGTTCATCCGGCTCGAATTCCGCCAGCGTCCGGCCGTCCAGCCTGACCGTGCCCCGGTCGGGCGTCATGCCACCGGCGAGGCAGGCCATCAATGTCGACTTGCCGGCGCCATTGGGGCCGATGAGTGCCGTCAGTTCGCCTGCCCGCAGGCTCAGCGAAACCCCGTCGAGCAACCTCGTCCGGCCGCGGATGACAGATATGTCCAGGGCCTCGATCGTCAAGACGCCAGCTCCCGGCGATGGCGGATCAGGAGCATCAGGAAGAACGGGCCACCGATGGCGCTGGTGATGATGCCGATGGGCAGTTCGGCTGGCAGCACCACGAGCCGCGCCACGGTATCGGCACAGACCAGCAGCGCGCCACCCAGAAGTGCCGAGGCCGGCATGACGAAACGGTGATCTGTGCCGAGCACGACCCGTACCAGATGAGGCACGATCAGGCCGACGAAGCCGATGGCCCCCGCAACCGCCACCCCGGCTCCCACACCCAGCGCGATCAGCAATACCAGAATGCGTTTGCTACGCTCCGTATCGAAACCCAGATAGTGCGCATCGCGTTCGCCAAGGCTCAGGCCGTTGAGCAGGCCCGCCAGACGCCATAGCCCCAGCACCGACACGGCCATCATCGCCAGCGGCGGGAGCAGCCCGTCCCGGGAGATGCCGGAAAGGCTTCCCAGCATCCAGAACTGCAGGTCACGCAATTGCTGGTCATTCGAGACGAACACCGCAAAGCCGATGACAGCGCCCGCCACGGCATTGACGGCGATGCCCGCCAGCAACAGCAGGGCGATATCCGTATGACTGCCGCGATGCGCCAGCCGGTAGATCAGGAGCGTGGTCGCCAGCCCGCCGCCGAAGGCCGCCAGCGGCAGGGCGATCCGCTGTACGGGACCAGGCCATCCGGCCAGCCATGCGGATGCGAAGACGATGACCGCGACCGCTCCCAGAGCTGCACCGGATGCGACCCCGACGAGTCCTGGATCGGCCAGCGGATTGCGCATCAGCCCCTGCAGTGCTGCCCCGGACAAGGCGAGGCTGGCGCCGATCAGAAGACCGGTGATCACCCGCGGCAGGCGAAGATCCATCACGACCATGGCATGCACCGCATCGGCGGGTGCATGCACCCCCGACAGGATGGCCCAGACCTCCACGAAGGGAATTCCGACAGCTCCGAGCGACAGCCCCGCCGTGACGGCGGCCGCGGCGGCGGCCATGACGAGGATCGCAAGCCAGCGACGCCGTTGCCGCCTGCCGATTTCAACGGCGATGCGGTTGATCGTACCTTCGGTTGCCGGATCGATCGCCATCGTGCTCAACGGGTGCGCCTTTCCCATGTGAGAAAGGCGTCGGCCAGTTGTTCCTCCCCTTCGGCAAGCCGTGGGCCGAAGCCCAGCAGCAGGAGCGAATCGACGACGACCACATGACCGCCGGAAGCGGCCGGAGTGGCGGCCAGTTGCGGAAGCCTCGGGATCTCCGCCTCACCGCCGATCGCCTCGACGGAATGGCTCGGCACGATGATCAGATCCGGCGCAGCGGAAACGGCGGCTTCCGCGCTCAACGGCTTGTACCCCGCAAATCCCTGCACGGCGTTGACGCCACCCGCAAGCTCGATGATGTGATCTCCCGACGATCCCTGGCCTGCCGCCATCAACCGGCCTTGCCCGGCACTGACAAGGAGCAGTGCACGCGGCGGAGAGGCGATCAGCGCACGTTTGCCCTCGAGCCTGGCCAGTGCCTCGCCGACTTCCCGGCTGAGCAGGCTCGCCTGCCGGTCCAGCCGCAATGCGCGACCGGTCTGCTCGATCTTCTCATCCAGCCCCTGCGCAGAATCCTCGCGAGTGATCCCAATGACCGGGATTCCGGCGGATTCAAGCTGCTGCAACACCGAAAGCGGACCGGCATCGGCACCGGCGAGCACGAGGTCCGGCGCCATGGCGATGATCGGTTCGGCCGACAATTGCCGCAGATAGCCGACATCGGGCAGGGCGTCGGCCGCGGGCGGATAGGTGCTGGTGCTGTCGACGGCCACCACGCTCCCGCCCGCACCCAGCGCGAACACGATCTCCGTCACATCGCTGCCGACCGTCACCAGCCGGTCGGTGGCTTGCGCATCGATCGACGAACCGCCGACCCATGCTGCCACCGCCAGCACAACCACTTGCCGCATCTGCTTCCACTCCCGACTGCCGCAGCAGATTGGCAGGCAAGGCCGATTGGTCAAGATCTCGGGCATCGATCCTGGAGAAGATCTAAATCGATTCAGTGGCTGAAGTTTTTAGAACTGTTTCAATTCCAAAATCAAACAGTCATTTCCGTTCGAGTCTAAAGGATGAGTCGTTTCTGGATTGGTAAAGTATAGAAAAATCGTGGCGTTTTATGGAATCGGAACATGTAAACTGAAAAAAATTCCGGTTGACTATACTTGGAAAATCTCGGTATCCGCCGCCGTGACGGTAGCCACTTCCCCCGGGGAACCAGCCAGGTCGTCTTTTTCAAACTCGGGGGAACCATGTCCCAGATTGTCAACGGCCTGGCCCTGGCCACGGCCGGGGTTTTCGATCCGACGCTGCTCAAGGCCGTGCGCGCATCGGCACACTGGCCCGCGCCAGTATCGCGCGGCTCTATCGGGTCGAGGCTGATGTCACGATCCGTGACGACGGCAACGTCGCCGTTCACCTGTTGAAACCAGTCGAGGAGACATCACCATGCTGAAATCGCAAAGCCGGTTCCAGACCGAGCGCGGTTCCCGCTATCTCGCCCAGATGTGCAAGCATTTCGCCCACAAGGTCGAGGTGACGCATGACGACACACACGGGACGATCGCGTTGCCGCCGGGCAGTGCCACCCTCGATGCCGACGATCATGGCCTGAGCTTCGAGGTCATCGCCGCCGACCCCGAGAGCCTCGATCGTGTCAAGTCGATCATGGAAAGCCACATCATCCGCTTCGCATTCCGCGACAATCTCGAGAAACTCGACTGGACCGACGGACAAGACGGACAATAAGTCCGGATGCGGGGCAGGGGCCACCTCGCCGACCTTCGATGAACTCTGTTCTGGAGAGTGGGCCCACCCTGTATTTTGTGGGCGTGGTAAAACCGGATACGACCAAGCATCGGACCAACCCGTAACGGCGATTGAACCTATAATCATTTCAATGTTGTCTGAAGATACTTGGAACGGGATACGATCTTGACTTAGGACATGAATGCGTTCTCCGCGAACAGATCATGCGGATGGTATCCGGGAAGCGTCTGGCACTTCGAGCGGGAACAGGGAGAGAGTATGGCAATGTCACGGATGAAGACCTGCGAGCTTACGGGTTCCGAGCAGAAGGTGTTGTGGGTGCTACGGATGATGGCCGAAAAGAACTCTTCGACACCCTCGATTGTCTTGCGGTTCCTGCATGAATGGTTCGGATTGGCGAACATCGAACGCAGTTTTGTCGCCTTCGAGCGGCTGGTTGATGATCTGTGTGAAGCGCTCGGCGAGGTGGTTGGCAGTGTCCGGCAGTCCGAGCTTGTGGACGAGGAGATGCGGATCCTCAGTCTGGTTGCGGCCTGCCAGGAAGGGCCGACCGGCTTTGGAGGCAGAATTGCCAGAGAGTTGGTGGGACCGGCAGGGTGTCAGCGCCTGCACGTCAACGCCAGCGAACTGGGTCGCCTGACCGCCGATGCGGGGCTCTTCCTGCCGGTGCGTCTGGCATGGAAGGAACCATCCCGGACGAGCCTGCCGGCGCTCGGCTGCGCGATGCCGGAGAGCCGCCCGCGTGCTCAGGACTACACAACGAACATTGTGCTATCCTGATCCGCCAGCTTTGCCATCAGTCGTCGCAGCTCGGCGACTTCTTCCTTCGAGTAGACCGCCAGCAGTCTCTCTTCGACCTCGAGCATCAACGGGACCAGGTCGTGATAGGCGGCCTTGCCGGCGCTCGACAGACGGATCAGGCGGCTCCTTCCGTC
>JAGREZ010000609.1 GCA_020446285.1 Geminicoccaceae bacterium | reverse complement strand
CCCGGTCTTTTGCACCGGTTACCTTTCGGGGGTGTATGCGCCCAGGCCGTCTTGCCTTGCTTGACAGGCATGCGGGGCGCGACGACGGTGTCGCGTCAGTTCGATGAGGGGCGATGATTTCCGATCCGTTTTTCTATCTGGCCGCTGTGCCGGCCATTCTGATCTTCGGAATTTCCAAGGGCGGTTTTGGCGGCGGGCTCGGTATCGTTGCCGTTCCGATGATGGCACTCGTGGTATCGCCGGCCGATGCGGCGGCCCTGCTCCTGCCCCTGCTTTGCCTCATGGATATGATCGGTATCGTCAGATACCGGCGCTCATTCGATCGGCATTCGCTTTTCTGCATGCTTCCGGGAGCGCTGCTCGGGGTCGCCGTGGGGAGCCTTGCGTTCGGCTATCTCTCGGAGCAGATGGTGCGGCTGATCCTCGGCGTCGTCGCACTCGTGTTTGGAGCGGATTATTTCCTGCGAGGCGGAGGCAGTCGGCCGGCACGGGAGAAGAATGCAGCGCGTGGCGCGTTCTGGGGTGCGATTTCCGGTGTCACGAGCACGATCGCGCATTCCGGCGGGCCGCCGGCCAACATGTATCTGTTGCCGCTGAAACTCGACAAGACGTTCTTTGTCGGCACCATGACCGTATTGTTCACGGCCGTGAACCTGTCCAAGCTTCCGCCCTATATCGCGTTGGGCCTCTTTGACGGAACGATCCTTGTTACCTGCCTCGCGCTTGCGCCGGTTGCCGCTGCCGGGATGATCACCGGTATCCGCCTGCATGGCGTGGTGAACGAGATCCTGTTTTACCGCATCTGCTACGGTCTCGTCCTCGCAACGGGCGTCAAGCTTACATTTGACGGCCTTGCCGGTTGAACGCTTTCTGTTGGTGGATCACATGTCGGGTGCGATCCACCATCAGCCCGTCGGGCCTTCGGCGTAGGCGGCGAATTCGGTGAGAAGCCGGCGCCAGGTTTCTACCGTTTCGGTGAAATTCGCCTGCGTGACGCCATGGTCGAGATTGACGTCGAGGCCGATGGTGGAAGCGCCTCCCGGGTCGAGCGTCGCCACGCCGAAAAGGCGTTCGTTGTTCCACCTGTTGATCCGCTCCAGCGTCAATTCGGGGCGGACCCAGCTCCGGCGGAAGCCGAGCATCTTGCAATCGGCGCCATCGACACATTCATGGAAGTGGACGCGGAACTGCTGGCCATCGATGCGCCCTTCGATCAGCGGATCGCCATGAATGTCGATCATCAGGAATGCGGTTCCGTAACGGGCGATGATATCGCGCAAGACGATCGGATCCCGCGCATCGATCAGCGGTTCGGCTTCAAGCGGCCCGGCGTTCATGACAGACAGGGCGAGTGCGAGAAGGGATTGCATTGCGGTCATGCGAATGGCGCTCATCCAGTTCCGTCCGGTTCGAACGGCGATTGGATAACAGCTGCGGTTTAACAGCGTGTTGAAGAAATGCCGACAGCCGCGACGGCCGTCGATTTTTGCCGCTGGGAAGGAGCCTGGCGCGAAGTGATGCCGGGGCATCACGAGCGACAGGCGACGCAC
>JAGREZ010000129.1 GCA_020446285.1 Geminicoccaceae bacterium | reverse complement strand
CGTTCTCCACCAGTTCCTTGACCACGGATGCCGGCCGTTCGACCACCTCTCCGGCGGCGATCCGGTTGACGATGGCTTCCGGCAGCCGGCGGATGACGGGTGCTGACATGCTCCTGCGGCGATCAGCCGTCCGTGCCTGCCGGCGAACCGACGATGGTCACCAGCATGTCGTCGGCGAAGAGCCGTCTGGCGGCCCTCTGGATATCGTCCATCGTGACCGCCTCGATATAGCCGTTGCGGCGTTCGAGATAGTCGATGCCGAGATCGTAGATCTGCATGCCGACGAGCGTGCGCGAGATCTGGTCGTTGCTGGTCAGGCGCAGCGGGAACGAGCCGGTGAGATAGGTCTTGGCATCGGCGATGTCACCATCGTCGAGTTCGCCGTTCTTCATCCGCTCGACCTGTTCACGGATCAACCGGATCGATTCCATCACCTGATCGTTGCGGGTCGCCACACCGCCCATCCACAGCGGCGAGAGATCGGTGTCATAGAGGTAGGAATAGACGGAATAGGCGAGACCGCGCTTTTCCCTGACCTCCTCGGTCAGCCATGAACTGAAGCCGCCGCCGCCGAGAATGTAGTTGGCGACATAGGCCGGATAGTAATCCTCGTCATTGCGACCGATACCGGCATGACCGAAAACCACGACGCTTTGCGGGATATCGAGCTGCACGATGACGGTTTCGCCGCCGCCCTTCGGCCCGACCGGTTCGAGATCGACGCCGGCGGCCGTTTCGGGCAGGGCGCCGAAGGCATGATCGAGCGCCGCACCGAGCTCTTCGGGGGTGATGTCGCCGGCAACACCGATGGTGAGGTTCGAGCGCGCGAAGCGGCTGGCGACGAGCGCCTTGAGATCGGCCTTTGCGATCGCGGCGATGGTTTCCATCGTTCCGCGCGTCGCCTTGGCGTAGGCATGGCCCTCGAAGGCGATCTCGAACCATTTGCGCGCGCCGAGATAGTCGGGATCGGTTTCGCGACGGGTGAGATCGGTGATGATCTGCTGGCGGATCCTCTCCACCGGCTCCTCGTCGAAACGCGGTTCGCTGATCGCGAGGCGCAGCAGTTCGAAGGCATGATCGCGGGTCTCGCTCAGGGTCTTGAGCGAGCCGGAAATGGAATCGCGGTCGGCGTCGAAGGACAGGCGGATCGCATTGTCCTCGAGTTCGGCGCGGAAGGCCTGACTGTCGTAGGGCCCCGCCCCCTCGTCGATCAGCCCGGCGACCATGTAGGACAGACCCTCCTTGCCGTCGGGATCCGCCGCCGATCCGCCGGTGAACTGGAAGGACATGGAGAGAAAGGGAATGGAGGGTTCGCGAACGAGATAGGCGCGGATTCCGCCGGGCGAAACCACCTTCTCGACATGCGTGGATGCCGAAACGGTCGTCGCGCAAACTATGGTCAATGCAACGGCCCCCAGAACTGCGGATAGGGAAAAGGAACGAAGGATGATCATCAGCCGGCGGCTCCGGACCCGGCTTCGGCGGGACCGGTTTCGGCGGTCCCGGAAGGCAGGAGCTTGCCGGTAACCGACCGCCTGCGGTCGAGCACCAGCCTTGCCACCGTCTCGACCTCTTCTGCCGTGACCGCCTCGATGCGCTCGGGCCATGCCTCGACATCATCGACCGTCTGTCCGGTCGTCAGCGCCGTGCCGAAGATACGGGCGGCACCGCTCAGGGAATCGCGCGCATAGACCGCCTCGGCGAGCATCCGCTTCTTGACGCGTGCCACTTCCTCCCCGCTCACGCCATCGGTGAGCAGTCGCTCGATCTCCCCGTCCACCGCCATTTCGAGATCGTCCAGCGACACGCCGGGGCGCGGGCTCGCATAGATCCTGAATGTCGTCGGATCGAGGGATGT
>JAGREZ010000608.1:1167-1595 GCA_020446285.1 Geminicoccaceae bacterium | reverse complement strand
ACGAGCCTTTCGAGCCATTCGTCGATGCGCTCCCTGTCCTGCGACTCCAGATCCGGATGATCGCGCACGAAGCTGTAGCTGACGATGACCGGCAGGAGCGTTCGGTCGAGATTGTAGAAGGTGTTCGCGTCGATTTCGCCGCGCAGCCGGGACAACGCATCCTTGCTTGCGTAACGGACGAGGTGACTGACGATCAGGCGCCGTGCGACATCGCTGTCCCAGGCAAGGACGGCAGCAGCCGCACGCATCAAAGTCAATGCCAGTCCTTGCGCCGGCTGGCCCTCACCGCTGACATTGCGCACGGTTCCATGCGACGGCCAGCCCGACCTGCGGTCCGGGCCGCACAGGCGTTCCACCAGCGTATCGGGCATTGCGGCAAGTTCCGCCCGGCGGCGCTCGCGCAGGATCATGACCTCGCCCGGATGTCG
>JAGREZ010000608.1:0-1107 GCA_020446285.1 Geminicoccaceae bacterium | reverse complement strand
ACATGCGGCGACAAGGACAGGAAGAATGAAACGGCGCACGCGACCGGCGGCTTTCAGGCGGCTGCCTCGCCACGCCGGCCGCCGGCGATCATCCTGCCGGCCCGGCGGACGAGATCACGCATGACCCGCGCCATGCGTACTCCGCACGCTCTCAGTTCCCGGCTGCTCTCATCCATGAAGAGATCACGCCGGATCTCGATCTGCAAGGCCGAGCGCCCCATGGCCGGGTGGCCGTGCCGACGGGTAATGAAGCCTCCGGCATAGGGCTGGTTGAGCCGGACAAACAGGCCCGCATCGGCAAAGCAGCGACGTGCAAGGTCGACCAATGCCGGATCCGCCGACATGCCGCACGCATCGCCCAGAACGACATCCACCGCCCGCCCGCCATGACTGACAAGACCCGATGGCATCGAGTGACAGTCCAGTAACAGGGCATGTCCGAAACGCTCGACCAGACTGGCAAGGGCCCTGTCGATGGCGGTGTGGTAGGGAGCATGGATGGTGTCGATGCGGTTGCGAAAATCCTCACACGAGATGCGCGACCTGCGTATCACCCTGCCGTTGACACGACCTGGAATGACGCCGAGGCCAAGGCGGACCTTTTCGGTGATGCGCAGTTGCACGGCAGCCGGCGTCAAAAGCTGTTCGGGTGCGATTTCATCGGGCGCGCGATTGAGATCAACGACAGCCCGACTGTAGCGCGCGCTCAACAGCTGCACGCCTTCCGTACACACCTCGGCATAGAGCCTGTCGAGCGGACCGTCGCCAAGCGGGTGCAGGGCCCGCGGCGGCAGATCGACATGCGCGAGAAAATCATCGGAAAACGCCTCACCGCTATGTGGCGAGGAGAGCAACACCGGCAGCATCGACGGCGAGGGTCCGGCGATATCGAAGCTGGCCGGCCGGAGATCCGCTGGATTCGTGGCATCGGCATCCGTCGAAATGGCCTGTCCTCCGTCCAATGCGCTCAAGCGATCCTGCTCCATCTTCCGTCACATCACCCGGAACACCCGACGGCTGCGGTCCATCTCCGCAAATGGTGCTGCTGCCGCACTTGAACCGACACGATCGAGTCCCAGGATCTCGAGTATGTCAACATACGTCCTA
>JAGREZ010000012.1:4294-7117 GCA_020446285.1 Geminicoccaceae bacterium | reverse complement strand
TCGTGACGGTGTCGGGCGAGGGTGCCTCGGCCCGTGACGAGGCCGGCCGTCCGGAAGCATGGTTCGATCCGGGTCAACCCGTCACCCTGCGCTTTCAGACCATCGGCGGCGAGACGGTCGTGGTTGAGGAATTGCTGCCGGTGACACATGCCATGGTCATCAATGGCGATGAATATCGCTTCCAGGCCAGCCCAGCGGAACGCCGGGGCTATGTCGAGATTTCCGTTCAGGTTTGCGATTTTCCGTGATTTTCGCCGGGAGTCCCGGCCGCTCCGGTGTCCGCGAGATCAAGGCTGAGCTGGCCTTTCAGATCTGCCTGCTGCTGGCGGGCGATGCCTATGCCGATCAGCCTTACCGGACCGTCGAGCGGCGCTTTCGTCAGGAGGCGATGTGCGAGCGATTCCAGTTCCGTTCCTCCGTCAGCGAGCGGATGGGGCAGGGTGTGGGAACGCGTCTGAATGCGGAAATCGGCGTATTTGAGCTTGAGGGTGAGGGTACGGCCGGTGAAGTTCGAGCGACGGCAACGGCGCAGGAGATCGGGACAGAGTGCCGCAAGCTCGCGTGCGAGATCGTCGATGTGCTCGATATCCTGAACGAATGTCGTCTCGACACTCACCGACAGGCGCTTTCTCGTCGATCGGACCGGACGATCGTCCTCGCCGGTCGCCAATTGTCTGAAGAACGGCCCCGAGCGGCCCAGAAGTGCCGAGAGTTCGTCCGGCGGGCGTTGCTGAAGGTCGATACCCTTGCGGATTCCGGCGGCATGAAGCCTGCGTGCGGTCGCAGGGCCTATTCCGTGGAACCGTTCGATCGGCAGGTCCGCGAGGAGAGCCCGGGCCTGTTCGGGGCGGATGACGGTGAGCCCGTCGGGCTTTTCCATGTCCGATGCGAGCTTGGCGAGAAACTTGTTGTAGGAGACGCCGGCGGAGGCCGTAAGGTGCAGTTCGTCGCGCACGGCATCCTTGATTCCACGCGCCATGTCGGTCGCCGAAAGACCGGATCTCGCCGCATCGCTCACATCCAGATAAGCCTCATCGAGGGAGAGGGGCTCGATGATCCGTGTGTACCGCGCGAAAATGGCATGCAGGCCGGCGCTCGCCTCGCGATAGGCATCGAAGCGGGGTGAAACGAAGGTGAGATTGGCGCAGAGACGCCTTGCGGTGGCAGACGGCATGGCCGAACGTACGCCATAGCGCCGCGCCTCGTAACTTGCCGTCAGCACGACGCCGCGCGGACCGCTGGAGCCCACGGCAAGCGGGATGCCGCGCAATTCGGGCCGGTCGCGCTGTTCGACGGCAGCGTAGAAGGCGTCCATGTCGATATGAATGATGCGTCTTTGCTGCGACAATGTGTGTGACTTCAATCCAACAACAGTTGCCGTGAATGACGTCAAACGGGGCAGGGGGTGTCGGCACCGTTTGGCGGGAACCATATCGCTGTCTAGTCTGACGGGCGAGTTTGTATTGGGAGAGATGCGTTGTCGCGCAGGACATTGATGTGGTCAGCGGTATTCGTCGCGCTGCTGTTTGCCGGGCGGGGCGGCGACGGCGTTCGCGCGGAAACGCTCGACGAGGCCCTTGAGCGGACCTATCGCGAAAACCCGCGGCTCGTGGCAGGGCGCGCGCAGTTGCGTGCCGTCGACGAGACGGTTCCACAGGCGCTTTCCGGTTATCGACCGACCATCACGGTGGATAATGAAGTGCTCTCGAGAGACGTGGAGACGGATCGAACGGAATATGACGGGTCCACAGCGAGCACGGCTCTCAATCTTCGCCAGTCGATCTACAGCGGTGGCGGGACGACCGCGAACGTTGCCGCGGCAGAGGAAACGGTAAGGGCCCAGCGGGCGATCCTCGTTTCGCTTGAACAGGACGTGCTGCTCGATGTGGTGGACGCGTATACATCGACCTGGCGGGACCGGTCCGTGCTCGAACTGGCGCAGACCAACAGGGGACGGATTGCCCGGCAGCTCGAGGCGACGCGCGATCGTTTCCGGGTGGGCGATGTTGCCCGGACGGATGTGGCGCAGGCCGAAGCACGGCTGGCGCGGGCTGAATCCGATATCGAACAGGCGAGGGCGGACCTCTCGGCATCCGAGGCGTTCTACAGGGATGTCGTCGGCGAGAAGCCAGGGGCGCTGGACGAGCCGAAGGTTCTGGAGGCACTGCCATCGACCGTCGACGCCGCGCATGAGCTGGCACGAAGCAACCCGCTCGTGCTGGCGAGCGAATATCTCGTTCGCAACAGTCGCTACCGGATCGATGCGGCGGGTGCCAATCTCCTGCCGAGCCTGGATCTGACCGGACAGCTTGCCTATGCGGACGATCCGTCAGCCGGTGTGAGCTGGCAGAAGCGCGCGGCGGTGGGGCTGCAGCTCAACGTGCCGCTCTATCAGGGCGGGCGGGTCTATTCGGAGGTCCGCCAGTCGCGGCAGACACTCAAACAGCGGCAG
Organism: Geminicoccaceae bacterium; assembly: GCA_020446285.1. GTDB lineage: Bacteria > Pseudomonadota > Alphaproteobacteria > Geminicoccales > Geminicoccaceae > JAGREO01. Next base: position 4,665 of record JAGREZ010000012.1, on the reverse strand, counting down.
AGCGAACTGGAGACGAGCGTGCGCTCGGTGCAGAGATTCGTTTCCGCTGCATGGGATCGTCTGGCGGCGGCGCGTGCGGCCATCGTCGCGATCGAATCACAGGTGAGGGCGAACCGGATCGCCCTCAATGGCGTCCAGGAGGAGGCGTCAGTGGGGCAACGGACGGTGCTCGATGTCCTCGACGCGGAGCAGGAACTGTTTCAGTCGCAGACCGATCTCGTTCGTGCGGTGAGTATCGAGGTGATTGCCAGTTACGAGCTCAAATCCTCGGTGGGCCAGCTTACCGTGGCAGGTCTGGCTCTGAACGTCGTTCCCTTCGATCCGCGCAGCTACTACGACCAGCAGCGCAATCGACTTTTCGGTACGGATAT
>JAGREZ010000012.1:0-4211 GCA_020446285.1 Geminicoccaceae bacterium | reverse complement strand
GCACCGGTCGTTTCACGTCCTTCGAGGCTCTCATGCGCCTTGCGTGCGTCCGTAAGCGCGAAAGTCTGGCGCACATCGATCCTGACATCGCCGCTACCGACGACATCCATCACATCGGCGGCACAGGCGCGAAGTTCCTCGACCGATGCGGTGTAGGTCATCAGGGTAGGGCGGGTGACATAAAGCGAGCCCTTCTGGCTCAGGATACCGAGATTGAAGTCGGCGACAGCACCCGACGCATTGCCGAAACTCACCATGAGACCGCGTGGCCGCAGGCAGTCGAGAGACTTGTCGAAGGTCGCCTTTCCGACACCATCATAGACCACGGGCACACCCTCGCCCCTGGTCAGCTCGCGCACCCGTTCGGCAAAATCCTCATCATTGTAGAGGATCACATGATCGGCACCGTGCGCTCTTGCAAGGTCTGCCTTTTCCTGTGTGCCCGCCGTACCGATAACCGTTGCACCGAGCTTTTTCGCCCATTGGCAGGCGATGAGCCCGACCCCGCCGGCAGCGGCATGAAACAGGATGGTATCGCCGGCCTTCACCTCGTAGGTCTGCCGCAGCAGATATTGCGCGGTCATTCCCTTGAGCATCATCGCGGCAGCGGTCTGGTCATCGATCGAATCGGGAACGGGAACCACTTTTGCAGCCGGCATATTGCGACGGGTGGCATAGGCTCCAAGCGGTCCGGTGCCATACGCCACGCGCTGTCCGACGGCGATATCTGTGACGCCATCGCCAACGGCCTCGACGACACCTGCCGCTTCGAGACCCGGCGAGAAGGGAAGACCCACGGGGCTCGGATACAGGCCGGTGCGGAAATAGGTGTCGATATAATTGAGTCCGACCGCTGTCTGCCGAACCTGTATTTCTCCGGGTGCCGGCGGTTGGAGATCGATCTGTTCGATTTCCAGTACTTCGGGGCCGCCTGTCTTCCTGCAGACGATTCTGGTGGTCAACGTCTTCCTCCTCGATACGATGGTGATGAGATCATTCAATAGAAGGCATTCGCATAGTATTCAACTGCCTAGACGAAGGCGGGAACGGCAGGTCGCAGCGGCCTCTTCACACGGATTCCTGTTCGTTGACCGGGCTTCGGCATAGACTGTGTTCGAAGATGTGCCATCGAGAAAAGGTGCTCACCGATGAAGTTCAATATCGAGATCGATTGTACGCCGGATGAAGCGAGACAGTTTCTCGGTCTTCCGAATGTCGGGCCGCTTCAGGAACGACTGCTTGCGGATCTTGAAAGGAAGATGCGGGAAGCGGTAGAGAGCGGCGATCCCCAGCAACTGCTCATGCAATGGCTGCCGATGGGCGCCAGGGGCATTGAACAATGGCAATCGATGTGGACGCAGATGGCGAAGACCGCGGCGGGCCTTCAACAGGCGGCGCGGGAGAAGAACGAGAACAAGGGCTAGAGGGGGAACGGCTCTCCACCATCTATGCGCCCTCGACGGCGCATGGCCGCGCGGCTGTGGCGATCCTGCGGGTCTCGGGTCCCGGCGTTGGCAATGTGTTTCGCCATATCACCGGGGCTCCGTTACCCAGGCCGCGAATGGCGACCGTTCACGGGATCAGAAATCCCGACAACGGAAACCGGCTCGACACTGCCTTGTTCCTGTTTTTTCCAGCACCTGCGAGTTTCACCGGAGAAGATCTGCTCGAAATCCAGCATCATGGCGGATTGGGCGTATGCCGCGCCATTGACGACATTCTCGCAAGGTCCGGATTTTGTCGCCTTGCGGATCCGGGAGAGTTCACGCGAAGGGCGTTTCTGAACGGAAAGATGGATCTGACTCAGGCGGAAGCCGTGGCGGATCTTGCGGAAGCAGCGACCGTGGCGCAAGTGGAGCAATCTTCCAGCCAATTGGCAGGAAGCCTGAGCGGTCGATTTCAGGCGTGGCGCCTTGAGCTCATCCGCATTCTGTCGATTGTCGAGGCTGAAATCGACTTTGGCAGTGACGACGATCTGCCGGATCAGCTCTGGCGGACGATTTTGCCTGATCTGGAGAGACTGCGGGATCAGCTTTGCGATCTGCTCGCGGATGATCATTCGGGTGAACGGCTCAGACGGGGTATCGTCATTGCCGTTGCCGGGCGCACGAATGTCGGCAAGTCGACGCTCGTGAATCTTCTTGCCAGGCGTGAGGTGGCTATCACGTCGGCAATTCCGGGTACGACTCGCGATGTCCTGGAAGTTGCACTGGATATCCGTGGAATTCCCGTGACCCTGCTGGATACCGCAGGTCTTCGCGAAACAGCGGATCCTGTTGAGGCCGAGGGCGTTCGACGGGCCGTTGAGCGTGCCGCGGGCGCCGATCTGAGAATGCTGGTCGACGACGATCCGCATTTTCTGGAGCAGATCGGGGAAAAATCAATTCCGGTGCTGTCCAAGTGTGATGCGGGAGCACCGGCTTTCTTTTCCGGTCTGGCAATTTCATGCCGGTCCGGATACGGGATCGAGGAGCTTCTGGAGCGGCTGTTCCGGGAATGTCGGGACCTTGTTCCAAAGTCGGGGGTGGCGGTGCTCAGTCGTACCCGCCATCGGCAGTGTGTTCAGGAGACTCTCGACTGTATTGACAGGGCTCTGGATCGCGCGAATGGACCGCTCGATATCTTCGCCGAAGAGGTAAGGTGCGCAGGTCGGTCAATGGGACGATTGACCGGACATGTACACACTGAGGATGTTCTGGATGCGATATTCTGGAGTTTCTGTATCGGGAAATGAACTGCGATGTTTCACGTGAAACATCCACATCGGTGAATGCGGTAGGTTGGGACGGACAATGTACGATGTCATTGTGGTTGGTGGCGGTCATGCCGGCTGCGAGGCAGCTACCGCAAGCGCTCGCATGGGTGCGAAAACGCTGCTGTTGACAATGGAAGCACGGAAGATCGGCGTGATGTCATGCAATCCCGCCATTGGCGGTCTTGGGCGGGGGCATCTGGTACGAGAGATCGATGCCCTCGATGGCATCATGGCGCGTGCATGTGACGCCGCCGGACTTCATTTCCGCGTTCTCAATCGCAGCAAAGGCGCAGCGGTTCAGGGGCCCAGAGTCCAGACCGACCGGAAGGCATATGCAAGGATTGTACAGGATCTGGTGTCGCAACAATCCGACCTGACGGTCGTTGAAGATCTTGTTTCGGATCTGATCGACGAAGATGGGACTATACGAGGTCTGCGGTGCGAAAGCGGGCGGGAATACCGCGCGACGGCGGTGGTACTGACTACGGGAACGTTTCTCGGCGGGGTGATCCATCGGGGGGCCTCTCGAATTTCCGGTGGGCGGCTCGGGGATTCGGCTTCAAACACGCTTTCGCAGCGTCTTCTGGAGCGGGGAATTTCGCTCGGAAGGCTCAAGACGGGCACGCCACCGCGCCTTGACGGACGCACGATCGATTACGCGGCGCTGGAGGTGCAGCCGGGCGACCAGCAGCCCGAAGCGATGTCCTTCATGACGAAACAGCTGACAAACTCCCAGCTCGACTGCCATCTCACCGCGACCAACTCCCGAACGCATGAGATCATTCGACACAACCTTTCCCAATCGCCGGTGTTTTCCGGGCAGATCGAAGGGACAGGAGTGCGCTACTGTCCATCGATTGAAGACAAGGTCGTCCGGTTTGCGGACCGGAACCGGCATCAGATCTTTCTCGAGCCCGAAGGCCGGAATGATCCGACGGTCTATCCCAACGGGATTTCAATGGCGTTCGACTCCGACATACAAGAAGAAATCGTTCGCTCTGTCCGTGGTCTTGAACGTGCAACAATCCTCCAGCCCGGCTATGCGATCGAGTACAACCATGTCGACCCGCGCTGCCTAAGCCCGACGCTCGAGATGCAGCGGCTTCCCGGCCTGTTTCTCGCCGGTCAGATCAATGGAACGACGGGGTACGAGGAAGCGGCGAGCCAGGGTCTCGTTGCCGGCATCAATGCGGCAATGAAAGCAGAGGGTCGAGGACGAAGTTTTGTCCTCGACAGGGGAGACGCCTATATCGGCGTGATGATCGACGACCTCGTCACGATGGGAGTGACAGAGCCATATCGAATGTTCACATCGCGCGCGGAATTCCGCCTGACCCTGCGAACAGGGAATGCGGATCGTCGACTGACAGCCAGGGCAATCGAGGCCGGCTGTTGCGGCGAAACGCGACGGAGAGCTTTCTTGAAAAAGATGGAGGCCTGGAACGACGCGCGCATG
>JAGREZ010000128.1:10036-15205 GCA_020446285.1 Geminicoccaceae bacterium | reverse complement strand
CTGATGATGTCGGGCAGGTTCGGCGTCTATCTGGTCAATATCGCCCGCCTCCTCGTCGGCCGCATGAAGGGCGGACTGGGGCAGGTCTCGATCATCGGCTCGGTGATGTTCGGCGGGGTCTCGGGCTCGGCCGTGGCGGATGCCTCCGCACTGGGCAACGCGCTGATCCCGGTGCAGCTCAAGGAACGCTATCCGGCGGGCTTCGCCGCTGCCGTCAACTCGGCCTCATCGACCGTTTCGGTGCTGATCCCGCCCTCGATCCCGCTCATCCTGTTCGGACTGGTCTCCAATACCTCGATCGTCGACCTGTTCGTCGCCGGGATTCTGCCGGGCGTTCTGCTGGGGGTGGGCATGTTCACCACGGTCTGGCTGGTGGCGAGCCTGCGCGACCTGCCGCGGGCCCCGCTCGAGGGCGGTTTCCGGGCGTTCCGCTCGCAGATCCTGGCGGCCTTCCCTGCCCTCCTGATGCCCGTCTTCGTCATCGGCACCCTGCGCTTCGGCATCGCCACGCCCACCGAGGTCAGCGTCATGGCGGTGGCCTATGCGCTGCTCGTCAGCGGCGTGGTCTATCGCGATCTCAACCTCGGGAACCTCTGGTCGGCGGCGGTCGAGACGACGATGATGACGGGTGCGGTCATGTTCATCATCATGGCATCATCGACCATTCAGTGGCTGCTCACCGCCGAGCAGGTGCCGCAGGCGCTGACCGAATGGGTGATCGCCACCCTGAGCGAGCCCTGGCTGATCATCCTCGCACTCAACCTCGTGATGCTGGTGATCGGTGCCTTTCTCGACCTGCCGGCGGCCATCCTGCTGCTGGGTCCGCTGTTCGTCACCATCGGTCAGGCGATCGGCCTCGACCTCGTGCAGCTCGGACTGATGATGGTCGTCAATCTCTCCATCGGCCTCTACACGCCGCCCGTGGGCACGACCCTGTTCATCTCCGTCGCCATCGCCCGCTGCGGCATAGGCGAGGCCATCAAGGCACTGGCCCCGTTCTATCTGGTCGCCATCGGCGTGCTCCTGCTGATCTCCTATGTGCCTGCCCTGACGATCTACTGATCGGGGCCTTCATGCCACTCGACCAGGTCCGGGCCGGTCTCGGACCTGAACGAGCAGCCGAAGCGTTCCAGCAGCGCGCGTGCCTCGCGCTCATGCTCCTGACCCGCCTGCATCAGCCAGTGCGAAAGACGGGTGACGATCCTGCGATTGAAATGGCGCGGCGGGCAGACGAACCAGTAGGCGGGGAAATCGATCACCGGTATGGAGCTGCTGAACGGAACGAGCTGGCCGCTCTGCAGGTCCGGCAGACACAGGGTCACACTGTCGAGCGCCACGCCACCTCCCTGCTTGGCCAGTTCGATCGACATGGAGGATCGGTCGAAGCGGATCGGATAGGAGAGACGCGGCACCGTGACATGGTTGGCCGCCAGCCATAGATCCCAGCGAAACAGCGCCTTGACGCTGTCGATCAACCGTGCCGCGGCAAGCTGTTCACCCAGATCGTCCGATGTCCGGCGCAGGCGGTCGAGATAGTCCGGGCTGCAGAACGGCAGCACCAGATCGTTCATGATGCAGGTGACTGACAGGCCGGCCCAGCCGCCGAGCCCGTAGCGCAGGTCGAGATCCACCGCCTCGGTCTCGAACGCGGTGAAATCCGGTGTTGCATCGACCCGGATCGCCCATTCGGGATTTTCGGCGAGGAATCCCTGAATGCGCGGCCCCAGCCAGCGGACCCCGAAACTCGGGCTGACGCGCAGGGTCAGTTGCCGGGTATCCCGCTGCCGGGCGATCGCACTCCTGACATTGCGGATGGCACCGAAGGCCTGGGTGGTGGTCTGGAACAGGCGGTCGCCGTCCAGTGTCAGCACCAGCCGCCGTTTCTCCCGGCGAAAGAGCTTCACCCCGAACTGGTTTTCGAGGAGCCGGACCTGCTGGCTCACGGCCGACGGCGACACGCCGAGTTCCTGTGCCGCCCTGGTCACGGTACCGAGCCGCGCGACCGCCTCGAAATATTCCGTTGCCTTGATGTTGAAATCACGCATGGATGCCACCCCGCAGCAGGTTGCCTCCCTCCGGGTGGAGCAAGCCCCATTCCCTTAACAGCGCGTTGACGAAATGCCGATAGCCGCAATGCGAGGCAAAGGGGCCGGGTAGCGCAGTTGCGGGTCAGGTGGTCAGGCGCAGCCGGTGAAGCTGGCGCTGCAGGGCATAGCCCTCCGCATAACGGTCGATGAGCGTATCGCGGTCGCCCCATAGCATGGCTTCATCGGGTTCGATCCTGCGGAGTTGCGGACGACACGCTTCCTGGGCCTCGGCCAGCGAACCCCATATGCCGGCCGCGAGTCCGCCGAGAATGGCCGCACCGAGCGACACCGCCTCCGGCATGACGGCGATATCGATGGCACGGCCGAAGAGTGCCGCCTTGATGCGCATGAGCAGATCGTTGCGCGTGCTTCCGCCGATGGCGAGGATGCGGTCGATACGCGCACCACCGTCGAATTCCACCATCCGGCGGAGGATCTGCGCCGTATCGAGCGCCACGCCCTCGAGCACCGCGCGATAGAGCACCGGCCGTTCGATGTCGGCGCCGAGACCGAAGAAACCGCCACGGGCGACGGGATCGGGAAAGGGCGGCGATCCGAGGCGCAGATGCGGGAAGAAGCCGACACCATGACTGCCGGCGGGAACGCCCGATGCCGCCTCGATCAGGCTCGCATGGCTCTCGCCGCCGGCAACGCCCCGACGGAACCATTCGATGGCCCCCCCCGAGGTCGGCAGACCCGAGAACATGTACCATGTCTTCGTCTCGATATGCAGGAGCCCCTGATTGTAGCCGAGCCTCCCCGCCTCGGGGTCGCCGACGGGCGAAGGGCGCGAGAGGTTCAGGGCTTCCGCGGTCCCCATGCTGTCCACGAGCGTACCCGCCCGGTCGCCACCGATGGCGACGGCGCCAGCGATGTGATCGTGTCCGCCGGTGGCGATCGTGCAGGCCGGATCGAGACCGAGTGCCGAGGCCACGTCGTGCCTGAGCGTACCGAGGCGCGTTCCCATCGGCAGGAGTTGCGGCATCAGGTCGAACGGTATGCGCGCCGCATCGAGGATTTCGCGGGACCAGCAGCCCCTTGCAAGGTCGATGGCCATGGTCCGCGAGGCGAGGCTCGTATCGGTCGCCATTTCGCCCGACAGTGTGAAGGCGAGATAGTCGGCGACATGCAGCCAGCGGGTCGCCCGCGCGAAGACCTCGGGCTCGTTGCGGCGAAGCCAGAGCAGCTTGAGCAATGTGAAGGTCGGATCGGGACAGAGCCCCGTGATCGCCTGAAGTCTCTCGACGCCGAAATGTCCAGCGAAATCCGCGAGATCCTTCGCCGTTCGCGTGTCGTACCAGGCAATGACCCTCGTCAGCGGCCGACCCCCGGCATCGACCAGCGTCCCCGCCTCGCCACAGCTCGCCACGGCCAGCGAGCGCAGCCGTTTCCTGTCGTCGATCCGCGCAAGCGCTCCGTCGAGAGCTGCCAGCGCCGCATCGGCGATCGCCTCCATGTCGTGCTCCGCCGACCCTTCGCCGAGGACATCGACCGGCGTGGGCCGCTCGTCGGCGGCGACGAGAGTGCCATCCGCCTCGAACAGGATGGCCCGGATGCGGCTGGTGCCGGCATCGATCCCGCCGACGAGCGGCCCGCCGCTCATGAGCGCAGCAGGCCTTCGGCCTCGCGCGCGGCGACACCATCGTGAATGATCGCGCGAAGTGCTCGGACCATGCCTGCCGGATTGGCGTGCTGCCAGATATTGCGGCCGAAGACGACCCCCTTGCCACCGGCCTCGATGGTGCCCGCGACCATCTCCAGAACGGCGAGATCGCTGTCCAGCTTCGGACCGCCGGCGATGAGCACGGGTGCCGGCGTACCCTCCACGACCTTGCGGAACCCGTCGACCGTGCCGGGATAATAGGTTTTCAGGATGTCGGCGCCATGCTCGAAGGCGATGCGGCAGGCATCGGCCATCATCTGCGCATCGTTGGTATCGGGAATACCCGGATGCCGGCAGGGCAATGCCTCGACCATCAGCGGCAGTTCCAGACCGAAACTGTCAAGGGCCGTGTCGGCGACGATCTGCATGGTGGCACTCTCGCACGGCGCGCCCATGAAATACATCACGCAGCCGCCCGCAGCACCCATTTCATGCGCGAGCGCCACATCATGCAGAAGCTGCCACTCGCTGTTCTCGAGCCATTTCTCGCGGATCAGCGACGGCCCGCCATCGAGACGCATGTAGGTCTCAATGGTGCCGATCAGCTTTTCATTGTAGCGCTTGACGATGCCGAAGCTCGTCATGAGCGCGTCCGCCCCGGCATCGATCACCATGTCGATGACCCTGCCCGGATCCTCGAGCCCCTGAACGGGCCCCATCGCCCGACCATGATCCATGGCCACAACGAGCATCTTCCTGCCGGAATCGACAAGCTGCATGTTTCCTCCTCCTCCGTGCGGTCTCGCTGCACGGACTCCCCGGCCGCAACCTTGCGCGCCATCCGGCAGTTCTTCCAGCGTTTCAGACAGTCCTGCCATAACAATGCGGATCGCGAACAGAGTCACGATCTTTCAAGCGAGGCGAGGCCGCGCTTCCTCGATGAAGCCTGCTTCATTCGACCGGCAGTCCGCTCCCCAATCCGCGGAGGCGAAGACAATCACTCTACAAGGTCGGAAAGGGGCGGCAGGACAAGGCGGAAAGGTTGGTGGTGGATACCATTCTCTGCCCGATGGCCGTCCTGACGGCACGGCCCCCGCAGCTTTACGTCCGGAAACGTCAAGGGGCGAAGCCACCACCTCGCCAAACCATGACATTCCCCACGGCGGCGATCAAGGCCCCGATGCGGTGAACCGCTCCGGCGCGCCCGATGATGCGCCGCCGATCATCGATCACCCGGCCGCCTTTCCGGACGATGATCCGGCTACGATGCGGCCGGACGGCCCCGAACCCGATCACATCGGCGACGCGGTGAAGCGGGCCAGGGGCACGGGTGACGCGCGTCATGACGCACCATCCGACGCACCACCGCTGCCCGAGGGTTTCGAACGCGTCGATCCGGTCGATCCGAAGAGCCTGTCCTCATGGGTGATGCGGGCGCTGGATTCGATCCGCAAGGGCCTTGCCAACGGACGCATGACG
>JAGREZ010000128.1:9760-9991 GCA_020446285.1 Geminicoccaceae bacterium | reverse complement strand
GCCGGCGAGGACATCGAGGGTTTCACTCACATCATCGAGCGCTCGGCGGTCAAGCATGTCAATGACGGGCACGGCCCCAACAGTCCGGATGCGCGCAATGGCGGCGTGCCGGTGCTGCCGGAAGACTACGATCTTCTGCCGGAAATTCTCGCCAGCCCCGACAAGGTAACGCCGGGCAAGACGAAGCAAGGCAAGGACGCGCTCTTCTACGAGAAACGGATGCCGGACGGC
>JAGREZ010000128.1:0-9701 GCA_020446285.1 Geminicoccaceae bacterium | reverse complement strand
CAAATCGCGGCGGAAGGACGGAGGCGGAGCGTCCCAAGTCCCCGATCCAAACCTGGCGCCAGGCACCCGGGGTGTACGTCCGAAACGGCCTCAGGCTCGCTCCGGTTCCAACCATGACATTCCGTCGGGCGGCGATCAAGGCCCGGATGCGGCGAACGGTCCTGACGTGCCCGGTGATGCGCCTGACGCGGAGCTTGACGCGCTGCTCTCGCTCATGCACTGCCTCGAAGGCGTGGCGCACGGCATCCGCCGCTTGGCATGGGCCACGTCCGAAGCCTATGAGCGCCGCTATCTCGGCGGCATCATGGGCCAGATCGCACGCGAGATCCCGCATGTCGAGCGGATGCTCAAGGACGAGGATTTCAACCGACAGTCGGGCTCCCTTCCCTTGGGCCGGGGGGCGGGCCGGATTCTTCAGGACAGCTTTTTCCTGATGAAGTCGACGGCTCTTGTCGTCCAGCTTTCGGCCAGGTCTTCGGCCTTTGTAATCAGCTCATCGGCCTTGGGATGTCTGGCTTTGAGGCGGGCCAGCAGGTTTTCGGCCCAGGTGGCATGACGGGAGAGGATGATGAGGCCGACGGCCATGAAGAGGACGCCCTGCAGGATGGGAAGGAACAGGCCGAGGACGCCAAGGACGAGGAAGGTGTAGCCGACACCCTGGATTGCAAGCCGTGTCATGATGTTGCCGCCATTTCCATCCACTGGGCCTCGCTCAGCACATCGATGCCGAGTTCGGCCGCCTTTCTTGCCTTGGAGCCGGCATCGGCTCCCGCGATGACGAAATCGGTCTTCTTGGAGACGCTGCCGGCGACCTTTGCACCCAGCGCCTCGGCCCGGGCCTTCGCCTCCGCCCGGCTCATGGCTAGCGAGCCCGTGAAAACGAGCGTCTTGCCGGAAAAGGGCGTCGCATCACCGTTGGGCATGGCGACAGCCTCGACCTGCAATTCACCGGTGAGCGCATCGAGCACCTCGACATTGCGTCCCTCGGCGAAGAATTCGCGCAATGCCTCGACGATGCGCGGGCCGATACCGTCGATGCCATTGAGTTCCGCCAGCGCTTCCTCGTCACTCGTGCCAATCTGGAGCATGGCTGAACGCCAGCCTTCGAGGCTGCCATAGTGGCGGGCGAGAAGTCTGGCGTTGGTTTCGCCGACAAAACGGATGCCGAGGCCGTATATGACCCGATCGAGACCGATGCGGCGCCGTTCGTCCAGCGCCTTCACCAGTTTCTGCACCTTCTTCTCGGCCCAGCCATCGAGGGATTCGAGCCGGTCGAGCGTTCCCCGATCGCGGGCAAGGCGGAAGATGTCGGCGGGCTCACGGATCAGCCCGGCTTCGATGAGCTGCGGCACCTGCTTTCTGCCCAGCCCTTCAATGTCGAACGCTTCGCGGCTGACGAAATGGCGAAGCCGCTCCGTCAGCTGCGCCGGACAGACCAGCCCGCCGGTGCAGCGGCGCACGGCCTCGCCCTCGGGGCGGATGGCAAGGCTGCCGCATTCGGGACAATGGTCGGGAAAGATGAAAGGACGGGCATCTTCGGGGCGCCTGTCGACATCGACCGTGACAACCTGGGGAATGACGTCGCCGGCGCGCTGGATGGTGACGATGTCACCGACGCGGATGTCCTTTTCCTCGATATAGTCCTGATTGTGCAAGGTCGCCCGACTGACGACGACACCGCCGACGGTCACGGATTCGAGTTCGGCAACAGGCGTGAGCGCGCCCGTGCGGCCGACCTGAATGCGGATCTCGAGCAACCTCGTCTCGACCTTTTCCGCCTCGAACTTGTGGGCAATGGCCCAGCGTGGCGCTCGGCCGACAAACCCCAGTCGGCGTTGCAGGGCGATATCGTCGATTTTGAGCACCACGCCGTCGATATCGTAGCCGAGTTCATGCCGCATCGAGGCGATCTCGCGGTGATATTCCACGAGTTCACCCGCCGTCCGGCAGAGACGGCGCAGCGGGTTGACGTTGAAGCCGAGCCGTTCGAGACGGTCGAGAAAGGCGCTGTAGCTGCCGTCGATGGCCGGTTCCGCCTCGCCCCAGGCATAGGCGAAGAAGCGCAGGCGGCGTCTGGCGGTGATGCGGCTGTCGAGCTGGCGGACAGAGCCGGCGGCGGCATTGCGCGGATTGGCGAAGACAGGATCGCCATTATCCTCGCGGCGGCGATTGAGCGCCTGAAAATCCGCATGGTGCATGAAGATCTCGCCACGCACTTCGAGCAGGGCCGGAGGATCACCCTCCGCCGCGAGACGCTGGGGAATATCGAAGATGGTGCGGACGTTGGCGGTAATGTCCTCGCCCGTGGTCCCGTCGCCGCGCGTGGCACCGCGCACGAGAAGGCCATCCTCGTAGCGCAGCGCACAGGAAAGCCCGTCAATCTTGGGTTCGGCGGAAATGGCGACGGGGTCGCCTTCGCCCAGGTTCAGGAAACGGCGGATGCGGGCAATGAACTCGACCACATCCTCATCCGCCATCGCATTGTCGAGGGAGAGCATGGGCACGGCATGAGCCACCTTGCCGAACGCCTCGACCGGCGGCGCGCCGACCCGCAAGGCCGGGCTGTCGGCGCGGACGAGATCGGGAAAGCGTGCCTCGATGGCGGCATTGCGCCGACGCAGGGCGTCATAGTCGGCATCACTGATCTCCGGCGCGTCGAGCGCATGGTAGAGACGGTCGTGCCGGGCGATCTCCCCCGCCAGCCATTCGAGTTCGCCCGCCGCCTCGTCGCGCTGCATCGTCTCCACTGTCCCGACGTCGCTCATCCGCCCCGCGCTCCCGCCGCCATCAGGCTTTCCGCCGCCGCCCGCGCGGCGCCGGTGATTTCCGCTCCGGCGAGCATACGCGCGATCTCGTCGCGGCGCTGTTCCGTTTCGAGCCGGCGAACATCCACGGACGTCCTGCGTCCGGCCGCTGCCTTGATCACGTTGAGATGATGGTCGGCGCGGGCCGCCACCTGCGGGGCATGGGTCACGACGATCACCTGCCGTCCGGCAGCGAGGCGTGCGAGCCGTTCGCCCACCGCATCCGCCGTCGCCCCGCCGATGCCGCTGTCGACCTCGTCGAAGATCAGTGCCCGCCGTTCCCCGCCGCGCTGGAGCACCACCTTCAGCGCCAGCATCAACCGCGAAAGCTCACCGCCGGAAGCGATCTTCGCCAGCGGCCCCATGGGCTGCCCCGGATTGGTGGAAACCTCGAAGGAAACCCGCTCGCCGCCATCGACGCCCGGCTCATCGAGGGGGTCGAGCCTGACCGCGAAACGGGTCTTTTCGAGCCTGAGCGGGGGCAGTTCGGCATGGATCGCATCGGTGAGCGATCCGGCTGCCTTCGCCCGCGCGCGGGAGAGCGACGCCGACGATACAACCAGTTCGTCATGTGCCTCGCGGCATTGCCGGTCGAGCGTTTCCAGCGTCTGGCTGCCCCCATCGATCCGCGCCAGCTCCTCGCGGGTGCGTTCAAGCAGATCCGGCAATTCATCAACCGCGACGCGATGCTTGCGGGCCATGTCGCGCAGCGCGAACAGACGCTCCTCGACCTCCTCCAGACGGTTGCCGCCGCGTTCGAGCTCCTGTTGCTCGCTGTCGATCAGCGCCTCGGCTTCACCTGCCTCGATCATTGCACGCTCGAGTGCCTCGATCGCCGGCTGCAATGTCTGACGGGCCGGATCGCCGCTGCGGTCGAGTCGGCGTTGCGCCGCGCCCATGCGCTCGATGGCTCCGCCCGAACCTCCGAGCAGACCCGAAACCTCGCGCAGCAGATCGAGCATCTTCTCGCGGCCCATGAGCATCTGGCGCTGGATGGCGAGGTCTTCCTCCTCGCCGGCCACCGGTTCCAGCTCTTCGAGTTCCATCAGCCGGTGGCGGAGAAAGTCCTCCTCGCGGCGGGCGATCTCCAGTGCCGCACGTCGTTCCGCGCGTTCCCCATCGAGCGATTTCCAGCGCGCATGCGCTTCGGCAACCCGCCGGCAGACAGCGCCGTGACCGCCGGCAGTATCGAGCAGGATCCGGTGAGTACGCGGGTCGAGCAGGCCATGCTGGTCCATCTGGCCGTGAATTTCGAGAAGCTCGGTGGCGAGCCGGCGCAGAAGGCCGGCACCGACGGCGCGATCGTTGACGAAGGCGCGGCTGCGGCCGTCACTGCCGATCGAACGGCGAATGACGATGCCGTCGGCGGCGTCGATCTCCTGTTCGGCGAGAACCGCCCCGACGGGATGCCCCTCGCCCACCTCGAAACTCGCGGTCACGCTGCCCTGATCGCAGCCCGCGCGGACGAGGCCACGGTCGGCACGATTTCCGAGCGCCAGCCCCAGCGCATCGAGCAGGATGGACTTGCCGGCCCCGGTCTCGCCGGTGAGAACGGTGAGACCGGCGAAGAACTCCAGGTCGAGACGCTCGATCAGAACGATATCACGGATCGACAACCCCGTGAGCATGTTCATTGTTCCAGCCGACTGTCAGCACGGAGCCGTCGCTCCGTCCTCCTCCAGATTTCGCTCAGAAGAGACCGGACAACCACGATTCGTCGCCGACGCCGGGCTCAAGATCCTCATCCTCCAACAGCGCATAGCTCTTCTGGTACCAGTCGCTGTCGGGATAATTGTAGCCGAGAACCGCCGCCGATGCCTGCGCTTCGTCGGTGATGCCGAGTGCGAGATAGCATTCTGTCAGGCGGTGCAGCGCCTCGGGCACATGGGTGGTGGTCTGGTAGGTCTCGACGACCGAGCGGAAACGGTTGATGGCGGCCACATATTGCTGCTGGTGCTGATAGAAGCGGCCGACCTCCATTTCCTTGCCGGCGAGGTGATCGCGGGCGAGATCCATCTTCAGCGCCGCGTCGCGGGCATAGTCGCTGTCGGGGTAGCGCTGGACCAGGACGCGAAACGCCTCGAGCGCCTCCTTCGTCATCTCCTGATCGCGACCGACATCGGTGATCTGGTCGTAGTAGGAACGGCCGATCAGATAGTGCGCATAGGGCACGTCCTTGTTGCCCGGATGCAGCTCGATGAAGCTCTCCAGCGTCGACACCGCATCGAGATAGAACTGCCCCTCGTAATAGGCATAGGCCGCCATGATCTCGCCGCGCACCGCCCAGGACGAATAGGGGTGCTGGCGCTCGACCTCCTCGAACGCCCGCGCCGCTGCCTTGTAATCCTTCTCGTCGAGAAGGGCTTGTGCCTCCGCGTAGAGCTCCTCCGCCGGGCGTTCGACATACTCGGTTTCGTCATCGGTGGCGGCACATCCCGCGAGCAGGACGCCGCCGGCTCCCATCGCCAGAATGCGGACGGGTAGGCGCAACCGGTGATTGAGGAAGCTACGCATGTTCAGGAAGACCTCGCTGGTAGGGCCGCAAGTGTTACATATGCGCAGGCAATCTAGTGTTTTCAAACTGCCGCCGCCAGAAAGAAGCGTCGCGGACACGCTTTTCAACCTGCGGCCGGGCTGCCCGGACACGGCGGCGGACATGAAAACGACATTCCGGCTCGCGCCCCGCGCGGGAAGTTCAGGCATCGTCCTCGATGGCGGTGAGCAGCGGCAGCCAGTCAGCGCGCACGGGACGGGCGCGGGCGGCATCCAGATCGAACACGCCGAGTCCGGACCAGGCAAGCTCGTCATAGATCGCCCGGTCGTGGATGGTGGCGACCGGCGCATGGCCGACATCGGCAAGGAAGGCAAGCTGCCTTTGCGCCGAGCGCGACCGCTGGCGCACGCGGTTGGCAACCACCAGAACCGCTTTCTTGCCCTTGCGGATGGGCTTGATTCCATCGAGTTTCGAGAGAAAGCGCCGGGTGCTGCCTTCGTCGAAGGTCGAGGGCTGGACCGGTACGACCAGAAGATCCGCCTCGCGCATGAGTTCGTCGACATGGCTGATGCGCAGGCCCGCGGGCACGTCGATCACGAGGCGCCTGATACCATCGGGAACCTTCGTCCTGCCCTTGCGCCAGTCGAGCCCCTCGATCCCGGGACTGTCGTCGGGCCGGGACCCGAGCCAGCCGAGGCTGCTTTTCTGCCGGTCGACATCCGCAAGTGCCGTCGGCAGGCCACCCCGGGCGAAGGCAGCGGCCAGATTGGTGGCGATCGTCGTCTTCCCGCAGCCGCCCTTCGTATTGGTCACCAGTACGGAAAGCATGGGCATCGCCTCCTTTCTTGTCTTCGGCAACGCGCTCTGTGACCGCATTGCCGCCGTGCTACCGCCAGAACGGTTTGACCTCGACGAAGTCATTCCAGGCCGTATCGGTCTCGGCCCGGGTGGTCGTCAGGGCACGCGCGGCCCAGCCATGCAGGAAGCCCGCGGCCTTGGCAACCTCGAAGCGATCATCGCCAAGGTCTTCGCGCGCGAGAATTTCCTCGATGCGCAGACGACACTCGGCAAGATCATTGGCGTTGCCGAGTCCTTCCTGCAGCCGGGCGAAACTCTTGCGTCCCTTCTTGACCTTGCGTCCGGAGAAGAGCGGCGAGAGAAAGTCGACGGCATAGCGCAGCTTCTTGAGATCGAGACGCAGTTCGTGCCGCTTCTCATCGGGGAGCCTGTCGAAACCACGGCCGCGCCGGAGAAGTTTGCGGTGACGCTTCTCGAGCAGCACTTCCGCGACCGTCCGCAGCCTGCCCCCCACATGCTCGCCCTTCCAGCGGTCGAGTTCCACCCAGGCGACGAGATCGAGCACGAGATCGGCATAGTCGCGCCCGCCGAGCCAGGCGTGCAGGTCCGCATAGGCTTCCTTGCGCGCCCGGGCCGTCACCTCGAGCAACGCCGCCGGATCGATATGCGCGAGGATGTCGTTCCAGCAGGGTTCGAGCAGATCCTCGATGAAGACATCGATTTCCCGCGCGGGGCCCAGCGCCTTGAGCGCCTTCTTCAGCCTCGGCTCCAGCGCCGCCACGCCGGGCGGATCGAGCCAGGGATGAAACAGGGCGAGCGCGGAGCGCATGCGCCGGATGCCCACACGCAACTGATGCACGCCTTCGCTGTCCCGCCCGTCGAGCGCCGCCGGTTCATTGTCGATCCAGTGGGTCAGACAGTCGCGCAGGATGGTGCGAATGCCCTGTTCGAGCGAAATCGACGGTTCCAGCGATGAAACACCCGACCGGGTCCAGGCGGGTGGCTGGTCGTGCCGCAGGCGGTAGCCCCGATCGGCCTTCGGCTCGGTCCCGATCCGCACCGGCACGACATGACGGATCCGTTCGACCAGTTCGAAGATCGCCCGCGCCTCGCCGCCCTTGAGTTCGAGTTCGATCTCGGCAATCGGGACCTGCCGGTCGCCGGCCTCGATCCGCCCACGGTCGAATGCGATCTCCACCTCGTTGCCGCCATCGCTCCAGAGTGCCTTCTGCCGGTCGAACAGCGTGACGAACATCGCATCGAGTTGCTCGGGCAGGATCAGGCCAAGCCGCGCCACGACATCCGCGTCGCCGATCATCGAGACATCCGGCACGGGCCCGTCGAGGGGCGTTTCCCACTCGCCGCGCACCGAGAGCGCCCCACCGGTCCCGGCGGTCTTGAGCGTCTGCAGATAGCGGTCGCCGGACTTGCGCACGCGCAGCGCCATGCGCCGGCGGCGCAGCCGTCCGTCCTCGGTGTCGTAATAGGTGGTTTCGAGCATCTGCCGGCGGAACCGGAGCCGGCCGCCGGGAAGATCGAGTCCGGCCAGATCGAGGCCCGTTTCCGCCTGCGGATCGATGGTGAGCTTGAGTTCGATTTCGTGCGGGGCATTCGTGTCGACGTGTGGTTCCATATCACCCTGCTGGTGTACCATCATTCGATACGTTCCCCCTATGTCGCATGGCAGTTTGCTAGCCGATCGGCTGATCCATATCAATGCAGCGGAAACGCCCCTGTGCCTGTATACTGGTCATGCGAAGAATTTGTGAGAGGCTGGCCATGCGTTACAAGGATTTCCTCGTCGTCGTCGACGGCAAGTCGTCGAACAGCAAGTGTCTCGACGCAGCCATCCGGCTCGCCGAAACGTTCGAGGCTCATCTGAGCACTCTCCTCATGGTCCCCGAACCGGCCAATCCGGTGGTCGCCGGCGTACCCATGCCGGCCGAGATCCTTGCCGAGCAACGCGAACAGTTCGAACGATCGGCCGCCGAGACACTGGCGGCGGTCCGTGAACGGGGCGAGCGCGCCGGGGTCAGCCTCGAACTCCGCAAGGAGACCGCGATGTACGAGCTCTGGGCGGATCGTCTCGCGCGCCAGGGCCGCCACGCCGATCTGACCATCATTGCCCAGCCCGATCCTGACGATGATTTCGCCAGTGAGCATACGGTGATGATCGAGGCCGCATTCATGCAGACGGGACGTCCGGCACTCGTCATCCCCTATATCGGTCCGCGCAATCTCCCGCCGGAACGGGTCACCGTCTGCTGGGACGGCTCGCGCGAAGCCGCGCGGGCGATGCACGACAGCCTGCCATTCCTCGAGAATGCGCGCGAGACGACGCTGCTCATCGTCAATCCGGAAAAGCTCGGCGCGGCCGTGGGCGAACTTCCCGGCGCCGATGTCGCCGCCCATCTCGCCCGCCACGGGATCAATGTCGAAATCAGGACAATCGCCAGCGGTGAGCTGTCGCCGGGCGATGCCATTCTCGGCGAAGCCAGCGATCAGGGGACCGATCTGCTGGTCATGGGCGGCTACGGACACTCGCGGCTGCGCGAAATGGTACTCGGTGGCGTTACCCGACGGATCACCGAGACCATGATCGTCCCGGTGCTGTTGTCGCACTGACAGCGACGAAACCATCTCCCCGAAAAGCCCGCCGGAACCGGATCGCCGGCCGTGATTCCCGCGGCCGGCAAGGGTTTTGCGGACACATGGCGCCCGTCGACGGATGGCGTATCGAAACGCGGCAGGCGACAGACGCGACGGATCCGATTACGCATCGGTCCAACACAGGTCTGGCCTGCGGCCGGTCCATGACATAATTGTAAACCGAGGTTACCGATTCGCACGACCGGTTCAGCCGGCCCGGCATTCGGACCTGCGATACGCCCGCAATCAACAGGGAGCACAACATGTCCACCCCGAGAAAGCTGTTTTCCGCCTTCATGGCGACCGCCATGGTCGCGCTTGGTGCCAGTGCCGCGCAGGCGAGCTGCGAGGATGGCGAGATCCTCATCAAGTTCGCGCATGTCACCAACACCGACAAGCACCCCAAGGGCATTGCCGCCGCGTTGCTCGAACAACGCGTCAATGACGAGATGAACGGCAAGGCCTGCATGGAGGTCTATCCGAATTCGCAGCTTTACAATGACGACCAGGTCCTCGAGGCGATGCTTGCGGGCGATGTGCAGTTCGCGGCGCCGTCGCTTTCCAAGTTCGAGACCTTCACCAAGAAGTTCCGCCTGTTCGACCTGCCCTTCGTGTTCGACGACATTGATGCCGTCGACCGCTACCAGTTGTCGGAAGACGGTCAGGCGCTGCTCGATTCCATGCAAAGGCGCGGTCTGCAGGGTCTCGGTTACTGGCATAACGGCATGAAGCAGCTCTCGGCCAGCAAGCCGCTCCTCACGCCCGAGGATGCCAAGGGCCTCAAGTTCCGCATCCAGCCATCCGACGTGCTTCAGGCGCAGTTCGAGGCGATCGGCGCCAACCCGCAGAAGATGGCGTTCTCCGAGGTCTACGGCGCCTTGCAGACCGGTGTCGTCGACGGTCAGGAAAACACCTGGTCGAACATCTACGGCCAGAAGTTCTTCGAGGTGCAGGAC
>JAGREZ010000127.1 GCA_020446285.1 Geminicoccaceae bacterium | reverse complement strand
ATCGACTATCTCGAACGCCGCAACGACCATATCGAAGCGGTCACGATGGACGATATCCAGAGGGCCGCCAGACGGCTCTTCGCCGACGACATGCTGGTGACCATCGTCGGTTCGCCGACAGGCACGGACGGCTGATCGCCGCAGGAGCATGTCAGCACCCGTCATCCGCCGGCTGCCGGAAGCCATCGTCAACCGGATCGCCGCCGGCGAGGTGGTCGAACGGCCGGCATCGGTGGTCAAGGAACTGGTGGAGAACGCCATCGACGCCGGTGCGTCGCGGATCTCGATCATGGTCGAGAAGGGCGGCACGGCACTGGTCGCGGTGGAGGATGACGGCGTCGGCATGACGGCGGAGATGCTGCCGGTGGCACTCGAACGTCACGCGACATCGAAGCTCGACGATCACCGGCTGATCGACATCCGCACGCTGGGCTTTCGCGGCGAGGCGCTGCCCTCGATCGGTTCGGTGAGCCGCATGCGTATCACCAGCCGCACCGGTGACGGCGATACCGCCTTCGCCATCTCCTGCCATGCGGGCGAGGTCGACTCCGTGGAGCCGGCACCGGGACGGCCCGGAACCCGCATCGAGATTCACGACCTTTTCTACAACGTCCCGGCCAGGCGCAAGTTTCTCAAGAGCGAAAGACGCGAAAGCGAACTGGTCACCGAGATCGTTCGAAGACTGGCGATGGCGGCACCTTCCGTCGCCTTCAGCCTGCGGATCGACGGGCGCGACGTGCTGCGCCTCGATTCCGCCGCCGGACGGCCGCTCGACCGGGCCGCACGGCTGCTCGGCCGCGATGCCGGCGAGAATACGATCGAACTCGATGCCGAGCGCGAATCCGTCCGTCTCTGGGGGCTGGTGGGACTGCCCACCCTCGCCCGCCGTGACGCCCGCCACCAGTATCTCTGTGTCAATGGCCGGCCGGTGCAGGACAAGCTTCTCAAGGGCGCGCTCAGAGGCGCCTACAGTGATCTCCTGTTCCATGACCGGCAGCCGGTGGCGGCACTCTTCCTCGAACTTCCGCGCGACGAGGTGGACGTCAATGTCCATCCCGCCAAGGCCGAGGTCCGCTTCCGCGAGCCGGCCATCGTGCGCGGGCTCATCGTCGGCGCGATCAAGCGCGCGCTTGCCGAACAGGGGCACCGCAGCTCGACCACCGTCGCCGACGGCGCACTCGGACATTTTCGCCCCTCCACCCTGCCAGGGTCACCGTCGCGCGGCCTGCCGTTTCAGGGAGCGGCGGCGGGTCGCTCCTTCTCCGCCGCACCCGCAGCACCCGTCGCATCCGGGCTCGGCGAGGCCGCCCGCGACTTTCTGGCGCCCGGACTCGATACCGGCGCGCCGAGTGCACGCGGATCCGACGAGCCCGCGGGCGAAGGTGTCACCCTCCATCCCCTCGGCGCCGCCCGCGCGCAGCTGCACGAGAACTACATCGTCGCCCAGACCGCCGACGGCATCGTCATCGTCGACCAGCATGCGGCGCATGAGCGTATCGTCTACGAGAAGCTCAAGCAGCAGCGCCGCGATGGCACCATCGCCCGTCAGGCGCTTCTCATTCCCGAGGTGATCGAGCTCGAGGAGGAGGAATGCCGCCGGCTGCTCGACCATGCGGCCGCACTCGCGGAACTCGGTCTGGTGGTCGATGCGTTCGGCAGCGATGCCGTGGTCGTGCGCGAGGTGCCGGCCCTTCTGCGGGACAGTCTCGTCAGGCGCATCGTCACCGATCTCGCCTGCGAGCTCGACGGGATCTCCGCTACCGACATCCTCTCGGACGCCATCGACCGGGTGCTGTCCACCATGGCCTGTCACGGCAGCGTCCGTTCCGGCCGCCGGCTGACCATCGACGAAATGAACGCATTGTTGCGGCAAATGGAGGCAACGCCGCATTCAGGACAGTGCAACCATGGCCGTCCGACCTATATCGAGATGCACAAGGACGATATCGAGAAACTGTTCGGACGCCGCGGCTGAGACTCGTTTCGTCGTACGGCCGATTGGCTGGCGGATGTCCGCGAATTGTTTTATCGGTGTCGCCGTGAACAGCTCAGATTCCCGGAGGAACAATGACCTACGTCGTCACGGAAGCATGTATCAGGTGCAAGTTCATGGACTGTGTCGAGGTCTGCCCCGTCGACTGTTTCTACGAGGGCGAGAACATGCTCGTCATCAATCCGGATGAATGTATCGACTGCGGTGTGTGCGAGCCCGAATGCCCGATCGAGGCCATCCTGCCCGATACCGAGGGCGAGGCGGAAAAGTGGCTGGAAGTGAACCGTGAATATTCCACAGGTCCATGGCCGAACATCACCCGCAAGGGCGAGCCGCCGGCGGATTCGGACGAGTTCCGCGACGTGCCCGGAAAATACGAGAAATTCTTCAGCAACAAGCCCGCCAGCCAGGACTGATCGCCTCCGACGTGGGCAGGCTGCGGGACACTGGCGGATGGTCCGCAGAGCGGGCTTGCGCGATTGACAATCCGTGCCGGTTGTTGCAGTGCGAGAAGAAGGTGCTGGAATACAGGCGAAATTTGTGCTAGCCTTCAGACACTAAGTTCGTGAGGGTCACAACTCCGCCTTAAGCCATATCGGACATTGCGACGAAATATACACTCTTTTGGGCTTTCTGGCCCATGAGTGCGAGGTGTCTTGCGTTCGATTTCGACGATCCGTCCCGATGGCCGAAGGTACCTGCGTTAGGAGAAATGCTTGATGGCTAAGGATCTCGCCTATGCCGCTGGCGATTATATCGTCTATCCGAGCCACGGCGTCGGTCGGATTATCGGCATCGAGAAACAGCTGATCGCTGGCATCGATCTCGAAATGTATGTCGTTTCCTTCGAAAACGAGAAACTCATCCTCCGCGTTCCCACCGACAAGGTGCACAAGTCCGGGATGCGCAAGCTGAGCAGCCGCGAGAAGATCCAGTCGGCCATGGATGCGCTCAAGATCCGCACGCGGCCCCGCCGCAACATCATGTGGAGCCGTCGCGCGCAGGAATATGAGGCGAAGATCAATTCGGGCGATCCGGTGTCCATCGCCGAGGTCGTTCGCGAACTTCACCGCGCCGATGATACGGATCAGTCCTACAGCGAGCGGCAGATGTATCGCGCGGCGCTGGAGCGTCTGGCCCGTGAGGTCGCGGCCATCGAGCGGGTCGACGAGACCGAGGCGACGAAGAAGCTCGAAAAGGTGCTTCTGGCCGCCGCCGCCTGATCACCGCCGCCTGACCGCATCCATCGACCGCCGGCACGATGATCCGGCCGGTACGCGGAATGGAACTTGCCCCGGTGAGGCAGCCGCTTCACCGGGGCAAGTTCGTCCGGCTCCCGGTTCATGGCGTGGAGGCTTTCGCCGGGGTCAAGCGTTTCCCGATTCGGTGACATCGGGAAACGCTTGTCTCCTTGTTTCGACGCATTTCCTGATCGTTCAGGCGATTCCGCCTGAACGGGAAAAGCCCTGTCCTCAGCGTCGCATGTCCGGCTGGTACGAGCCGGTTTTTGTCGTGATTGCGGACCGGTCTCTTCTGATGTAAGAGCCTGAACAGTGGCGAAAAAAGGCGCCTGCTTCAACTCCAGCGAACGATCCGGGCGAGCCCTTTCATGGCATTCGTTCACGATATCGGGGCGCTGTCCCGAAATGGCAGGCAGCGTGGCCGACGGGCCAACAGGGCGCGGCTGACGCCGATCGAGCCTTTCGCCACCAACGATCTCGAAGCACCCACCAGCGCTGTCCGCACCCGGCGGCTGCCGCGTCCGGATCTGTCATGGATGCGCCGCGTGCTCTGGCCGGCCATCGACCATTTCATCAGCGACGAGGGATTCGTGCTCGCGGGCTACATCGCCTTCACCGCGTTGTTCGCGATGTTTCCCTTCATGATCTTCCTTCTCGCCTTCGCCGGTTTCATGGGATGGGGCGGTGCGGCCGCCGATGCGATCGAGATCGCGCTCGACATCCTGCCGCGGGAGGTGGAGGGCGTGCTGAGACCCGTCGTCACCGAACTTCGCGGCGGCCCGCATGGCACGCTCCTGACGATCTCGATCGCGCTCTCCGTCTGGTTCTCCTCCTCCGGACTCGAGAGCCTGCGACACGCGCTCAATCTCGCCTTCGGTGTCAAGGATCCGCCCGCCTTCTGGGCGAACCGGCTCAAGAGCATGGCGCTGACGGTGATCTACGCGGCGGTGATCCTCGCGGCGATGGTGGCCCTCGTCGGCCTGCCGGTCGCCCGCGACATCTTTGCCTGGCTTGCCGAACGGGATCTCTTCGACCGCAATCTCTACACGGCGGTACGCTATGTCATCGGTGTCGGACTGTTGCTGATCTTCACCATCGGCCTCTATCTCTCGCTCACCAATACCGTGCTCGCCTTCAGGGACGTGCTGCCGGGTGCCCTCATCTCCGTGTCGCTGTGGGTCGTGGCGACGGCGGCCTACTCCATCTACCTGCGCAGTTTCGGGCGCTACAGCATTCTCTACGGCAGCCTCGGTGGCGTGATCTTCACACTCTTCTTCTTTTACATTTCGGCCATCATCTTCATCTTCGGCGCGCAGATCAACGCCGCTATCATGAAGGAACGACGGCACTGATCCGCCCGCCGGAACGCTGCCTGCACGGCCCTCTTTGACATGATCGCCGCCTCAACTAGGATGTTCCGCAACCGTACGGATCAAGATTTCAAGGGACTAGAACGCAATGGCCAATCCGGGATCGCTCATGCGGGGCAGAAAGGGCCTCGTCATGGGTATCGCCAACGATCGCTCGCTTGCCTGGGGCATTGCCCGTGCGGTTGCGGATCAGGGAGCCGAGCTCGCCATCACCTATCAGGGCGATGCCCTGAAGAAGCGTGTCGAACCGCTCGCCGCCCAACTCAGACAGGATTTCCTCCTTCCCGCCGACGTGACCGACAAGAAGAGCATGGACGCGCTGTTCGCGACGATCTCCGAACGCTGGGGCAGGCTCGACTTCGCCGTCCATGCGATCGCCTATTCGGACAAGGAGGAGCTCAAGGGCAAGTATCTGCATACCAGCGAGGAGAACTTTCTCCGCTCGATGCACATTTCCTGTTTTTCCTTCACCGATCTCGCCCGTCGCTGCGAACCGCTCATGACCGATGGCGGTTCGCTCGTGACGCTCACCTATTACGGTGCCGAGAAGGTCGTTCCGCACTACAATGTCATGGGTGTCGCCAAGGCAGCGCTCGAGGCGTCGGTGCGCTACCTCGCCGTCGATCTGGGCAACAGCAATGTCAGGGTGAACGCGATTTCCGCCGGCCCGGTGCGCACGCTCGCCGCCTCGGGCATCGGCGATT
>JAGREZ010000126.1:310-9222 GCA_020446285.1 Geminicoccaceae bacterium | reverse complement strand
AGACGCCGGTCACCGGATTGTGTCTGGGGCCGAGCGGATCGGCACGGATCTGACGAAGCTTGTTTTCGTTGAAACGAAGCCCGCAGGCCTGTGCCTCCTCGATCATCCACAGCAGAGCCACATCGGAGAGACCGCTTTCGCCGAGCGGATAGCCGCCGCCGGTATCGCCATGCGCGCCGGCGAACCAGACCTGCCTGATGTCGGTGCCCGACCCGTGCCCGGTCCAGAGCGTCGGCGTGAAGCTCTCGCGCTCCTCGTCGATGGCCATCGCGTGCCGTGCATGACGGACGATGTCGCTGAGCTCGGTGTCGTGGAAGGCATACGATCCGGGATCGTCGAGCAGGTTGAGGACTCCCAGATGATTGGGAATGCCGAGTGCGCCGACGGTATCCCACACGCCGAGGAAGTGGATCGGCGTCGTCTTCGCCGGGTTCCTCGATGCGTCGCAATTGTGGAAACGGCAGGCCGCGAGTATCGCCGCGTCGACGGGCCGCCTTCGATAGGTTTCGAAGACGGCATCGACCCGCGGCCATGCGCCCGCATCATCATCACCCATGCCGCGCAGGTCGAGCAGACCGCATGCCGAGATCATGCCGCCGAGACTGCGCACGGTATAGGCGCCACGGCTGAAGCCGAACAGGTGGATCCGGTCGCCCGGTTCGTAGGTCACCGAAAGCCATTTGTAGGCGCTTTTCACATTGTCCTGCAGGCCCACGCCGAAGCCGCCGCCGATGAGCCTCGAAAGTCTGCCGCCGCCGGTGCCGACGCCCGGATGGTAGTAGCGTTTCTGCGCCTCGCCGCCGGCATCCCCGAGCGCCAGGGTATTCCGCATCTTGGCGACGTTCGAGACGGTAAGGACGCCGTTCTCCTCATCTTCGTCGGTCTGCCAGGTCCCGTCGCAGAAAACACAGATATTGGCCATGGTTCACCCGCGTCATTGTCGGGTCCATGATGATCCGCCGGGGCCCCTGCGCGAACGTTCCGGCGGCCAGCATTTCCCCGGTGATGGTCCCAAACAGCGGTCCGTGACAGACCGGGCCGCCCCGCACAGGACATTCATCCATAGCCGGATATGGCGACCGGTCAATTCATCAATTCGGCCGGTATCAGGCGCGGACCCGTACCGGGGCGGGGCTTTCGCGGGTCAGGTCGAAGGGAGCGGGGATGGCGCCGCCGCCGATGGGATGGGAAGGGTCGTTGATGCCGTGACAAAGACCGGTTGCCGGGTCGCGCGAGACACCGGAGGGGCAGGCATACAGTTTCGGGAAAACCAGGAGTTGCGCCACCTCGAGGTCGAACCGTTGTCGCAGATGGTCGAGCACCTCGCTGCCGAGGCGCGGGTCGACCCGGATCGAGCCCCGGTCGGAGGCCTCGATGCGCGGATGGTTGAAGGCTTCTTCCAGTGTCAGGCCGAAATCCAGCATCAGCGCGGCAATCTGGGTGACGCATGGCTGGATGTGATTGGCGCCCGATGCGCCGATGGCGAAAAGCGCTTCGCCGTCGCGCGTGGCGATGGTCGGGCACATGTTGGAGGAATTGATCCGCTTGCGACCTTCCATGGTCGTCGGATAGCCCTCGCGCATGTCGAAATAGGAGACCGAATTATTCATGAGGATGCCGGTTTCCGGCAGCATGACGCAGGAACCGAAGCGGTTGAGCAGGGTGCAGGTGAGTGCGACCATGTTGCCCTTGCCGTCGACCGCCGAGAGATGGCTCGTGCAGCCCTGCGTATCCGGCCCGCGCCCCATGCGTGCCTTGTGACTCTTCCACGCTGCATCCAGCGCATCGGCATAGATCGTCCAGCTTTCGCCGCCGATGCCGGCGGACGGATCGAGACGTTCGCCGATGCCCGCCAGCGTCTCGATCAGCCTCGGGCCGCCGCTGGTCTCTCCGGCTGTATGCAGCACCGCCCCCCGGTGACTGCCGTCGAGCGAATCATGTTCGATCACACTGTATGCAGCGAGATCCTCGAGCGTGATGCGGCTGCCGCCCTTTGCGAGATCGCGCACGAGCGCCTCGCCGATGGCGCCCGAATAGAAACCGTCCGGTCCTTCCGCGGCGAGTTGCTGCATGGTGTCCGCAAGCCGTCCGAGCGGGCGGAACTGCTCGGGTGCCAGCGGCGCGCCGCCCGGAAGGTAGGTGCGCGCGGCTTCCTCGTCGCGGGCGAGGTCGGCGGCGGCAAGGCCGATCTGCAGGGTGGTGAACCAGTCGCAGGGAAGCCCGCGCCTGGCGAGCCGGATGGCCGGACCGAGGACCGTGTCGAGACCGAGCGTGCCGAAGCGGGCGAGCCCGTGCGACAGGCCCCTGACCGCGCCCGGAACGGTGATCGAGAGCGGGCCGACGACATTGCGGCGGTCGACCACGCCCGGAAAACCCATGATCGACTGCGGCACCTCCGGATCGACCGGATAGTCGTCGGGGCGGATGCCCTGCGGCAGCATTCCCTGGAAATCGATGACGCGCGCGCGTCTTTCCCCGGCCAGCCACACCACCATGTAGCCACTGCCGCCGAGACCGCACATCCAGGGCTCGACCGTGGCGAGTGCGAAGGCGGTGGCCACCGCCGCATCGACCGCATTGCCGCCCATGGCCAGCATGGACGCGCCGGCCCGCGCCGCCAGTCCGTGCTGGGCGGCCACCACCCCCTCGTGCGACGCCACGGCCCGCTGGCTGACGTTCCAATGCTCGATCGCTCGATTCATGACCTGCCGCTCCTCGATTTTTCAACAGAGTAGCAGTGTGCTGACCGGAGGGGGAGCAACCGGTGCAAAAGCCCGGGCGATCAGGCCTTTGACAATTCCCCGGTCATTCTGCCCATGTCGGGCAGGAATTGGAAGTTCACTATCGCTGGCATCCGTATTTCGGACGTCGGGTTGAAGTCCGGCAGGTCCAGGAGCGAATGGACGGCAAGTTTTTGAGGGCACGGGCTTCGGAGGGTCTCGTAGTCCAGATGCCGGCCTGGATGTTTGATCCCCTGGTCCCATCAATCCTGGGAATCGAGAACAGATTCTTATCTCGCCAGAGCAGGTTCCAACACTACAAATCCACCAACGCCCGGACTTTTGCACCGGTTACCCTGCGCGCCGTTCAACTGCTGATCGGGCATGCAAAAATGGATAGCACAGTCCGGTATGTGGGTGTTCATCTTGAGGATGCGCTGGCCTTCGCGGAGGCAGTGGAAATTTGATACGAAAAGCGGCCTTGGCTCGGGGGCAGTCGTCATTCATTCTTGATCTGGATAGTGCGAAGCGCAGCAATTCACTTCGGGGCCATGCCATTCCAGATCAAATTGATGGCGCTGCTGGCCTGCTTCTCTATATCGGCGCTGGATGGACGGAATTCCGGGTCCAGCAGGGCGCGGTTATGCATGCTGCCCTTGATCACCTCGATTGTCTGGCGCGCCAGCCATTCCGGATCCGGCGCTGATATCAGCCCGGCCTCCGCCCATATGTGCAACTTTTCCGAAAGGCGCCGGACAGCTTCTTCCGGAGCCGCATCCCTGAAGGCGCGGGCAATCTCCGGCTGATGCACGGCCTCGCCCAGAACTACGCGATAGAGCGCCACGGTCCGGGGGGCCATCAGGACGATCAGCAGAGCGCGGGCGAATTGTTCGAGGGTCGGCCGTGGGCTGTCCGCGGAATGTCTGATATCGTCCAGCGCATCCATGGCCACCGAGACCGCCTCAATGATGACGGCCCGGAACAATCCCTCCTTATCGCCAAACCGGGCATAGATATCGCGCAGCGATCCGCCCGATTCGCGCACGATGGATTGCAGCGATGTCTTGGCGAAACCGCGTTTCATGAAAGCCGCCGTG
This sequence comes from Geminicoccaceae bacterium, assembly GCA_020446285.1. Lineage (GTDB taxonomy): Bacteria > Pseudomonadota > Alphaproteobacteria > Geminicoccales > Geminicoccaceae > JAGREO01. Next base: position 5,405 of record JAGREZ010000126.1, on the reverse strand, counting down.
GCGGCTTCGATCGTCTGTTCCCGGCGGCGCAATCCGCGCTCCTGACCTGGCTGAACTGTCGATGGCTCCGTCATTCTCTGATCGTCCTTTCGACGGCTTGTTCGCGTCGCATGAAATTTCTTGACACGGTAACACATATTACCGTATTGGCAAGGTAATAATCATTACCATTACCTCAGCCGGAGGAGCCGACATGAAGACCACCGCTTTCATCCAGCAAGCGCCAGCCCCCGGTCATGTGTCGGTTGGCTCGAACGATTGGAGGACGACATGACCCGGCCCGGCGCGAAAAAACGCATCGGCGTTCTGCTTTGCGTCTCCGCAGTCGTATTCGGGGCGGTGGCATGGTGGTGGGCAGGTTCGCTTGGCGAGATGTCGACCGACAATGCCTATGTTCATGGAGACATCGTTGCGCTTGCCCCCAGGGTTGGCGGTTATGTCACCTTGGTGGAGGTCAGTGACAACCAGATCGTTCAGGCCGGTGATATCCTGTTTCGCATTGATGACAGGGATTATCGCGCGCGTCTGGCGCAGGCCGTCGCCAATGTCGAGGCGGCGCAGGCGAAACTGGAGAATGTCGACGCCGATACGGTGTTGCAGCAGGCGACGATACGCCAGGCCAAAGCTGAGCTTCAGGCTGCTGTCGCCAATCTCGATCTGGCCAGGAAGGAAAACGATCGCCGCCGGAAACTCGGCCAGACGAACACCATCAGCCAGTCCGGGGTGGATGAAAGCGATGCGGAGCGTTTGCGCGCCGAAGCAGGGCTGGCGGCGGCCACCGCCGCGCTTGACGCACAGCAGCAGCGCGTCAAGGTTCTGACAAGCCAGCGCGATGCGGCAGTCGCCGCCAAGGCGCAGGCCGAGGCGGCGCGGGAACTGGCTGCGCTTGATCTTGAGGATACGGTTGTCCGTGCCCCCGTTGGCGGCGTGATCGGAAACCGGCAGGTTCGTACCGGTCGGCTGGTGACGCCCGGAGCGCCGCTGGTCGACATCGTTCCGGTCGACAATGTCTGGCTGGTGGCGAATTTCAAGGAAACCCAGATCGGGAATATCCATGCAGGCCAGCATGTGCGCGTCGCCATCGACGGTTTCCCGGACCAGGCATTCACCGGCGTGGTGGACAGCCTCGCCCCCGGCAGCGGGTCGGCCTTCAGCATGCTGCCCGCCGACAACGCGACCGGGAACTTCGTGCGGGTGGTGCAGCGTGTGCCGGTCAAGATCCGCATCGTGGAGAACCCGGTTCCCGGACGCATCGTTCCCGGCCTTTCGGCGCGGGTGACCGTCGAATCGGGAGAGGCGTTATGACCGCGATGTCGACACCGTCGGCGCAGCGCGTATCGCCGGGAGCAGTTTTCGCGGCGGCATTGACGCTTGCGGCGGTGAGCGAGGCTGTCGCCAGTTCCCTTTTGTCGCTGGGGGCGGCCGACATCATGGGCGATACCCATGCCACACCCGATGAATCCGCCTGGCTGAACACCGGCTACACAGCGCTGAAACTGATCGGTTTCTGTATCGCGCCATGGCTTTCGGCCCGTTTCAATCTGAACTCTCTGGTGCTGGTCGCGACACTGATGATGGCGGTGGCGTGCGGGCTTGCCGCGATGACCGCTGACACCGGCGCATTGGCTGCCTTGCGCATGATGCAGGGTTTCGCCGGTGGCGTGCTGGTCATTTCCGGGCAAACCCTGTTCATGCTTGCAAGCCCGCGAAAAACCTGGCCGCTGGTGCTGGCGCTGTTCGCACTCGGTTCTGTCGTCACCCCGGCGGCGATCGCCCCTGCGATACAGGGCTGGCTGGTCGACAACCGGTCCTGGGCATGGATTTTCACCGGCAACGCCCTGATCGCCATGGTGGCGGCTGGATTGCTGCTGATGTCGGATGGGCGCCCCTTGCCCGATTTGCCGCGGTTGCGGTTTGACTGGGCTGGCTTCATGACCTTGTCGGCCGGGCTGGCCTGCCTGACCTATCTCTTCGTTCAGGGCGACCGCTGGAACTGGTTTCGCGAACCCCGCATTGTCTGGCTCGCTGTCGCCGCCCTTTCGGCCCTGCTGGCCTTCGCCGCGCTCAAGGCCCGGCCCCGCAATGGCTCACTGTTCGGCTTGGGCTTATTCGATTTCGGAGACTTCGCCTTCGCCTTTTTCGTCAGCTTCGTCGCCGGCGCCGCCCTGTTCGGAAGCGCCTACCTGATCCCCGCTTTCGCGGTTTCCGTTCTCGGTCTGACGGCAACCGACGCCGGTATGTTGCTGTTGCCAAGCGGCGGGTTGTTCATCGCCGCCATGTTCCTTGCCGCGTTCCTCATGCAGACGGGCCGGATTCCGCCCATCGCCACGGTGCCCTTTGGCATTACCCTGATCATGCTGGCGATGTGGTTGCTGGCGGGTTCCAACATGCAAAGCGGCGCGCAGGACATGATGACGCCGATCCTCCTGCGCGGGCTGGGTCTGGGGTTCCTGTTCCTGTCGATTCAGCTTGTCGCCTTCAACAGCCTGCCGGACCGGCATCTGGCCGCGGGCATCGCGCTGTTCAATATCGGTCGTCAGATGGGCGGGCTTATGGGCGTTGCGGCGCTTGAAACCCTTGTCAGCCATGGCGCGGCGCTCAACCGCTCAGTCCTTGGCGCGCATCTGACCGATGGCAATCCGGCTGTCGCCGAACGTCTGGGCGACCTGACCGCGATGCTGGCCGGCAAGGGCATGGATGCCACCAGCGCCAGTCAGATGGCGGGGCAGTTGATCGGGCAGATGCTGATGGGGCAAGTGAACACGATTTCCTTCAATGCCGCCTTCTATTCCGTCGCTCTGTTGTTCGTGCTGGCCGTGCCGCTGTTGATTGTACTCAAGATCACCATTTCGCACATGTTCGCAAAAACCTGACAGGCGCAACCTCCAGCGCCTCCCTGTTCCGAAGGCGCCAAACGTGGCCCGGATTCACGGAGATTGCTTCTCGGCCTGCCTGCCAATCGCCTCCAGTCTGCCGATTCCAAAATGCAGCAGTTGCTCTGCCATATCTTCCATGGCGCCTTCCCGAAGGCGGGTGGCAACGGTTGTCGTTCCCCTGGCTCTTTGTTTTTGCATCAATTTATCCAGACAGATCCGTACGATCTGTCTGGATCGATGCACTAGCGACCAGCAAAATCGCTATGCAGACTTGGCGGTCTTTACGATGAGAACATAGTTATGGACCATATGGTCCTGAATTGTTATACAAGCCACATCAGCATCGAATCGGCATGGGATCACCGGTATTGGACGCCATGCCATTCATGCTTGTTATGGACCAATCGGTCCGCAACGTGCAAAGGATCACGACATGACCTGTCAGGCCCCCGAACGACTGCTCTCCCCGGCCAAACTCGGCCCGCTTTTGCTGCAAAACCACATGGTGATGGCGCCGCTGACACGCAGCCGAGCGGGGGCCGGCGATGTGCCGACCGCGCTGATGGCCGAGTATTACGCGCAGCGCGCAGAGGCGGGCCTGATCATCACCGAGGCCTCGCAGATCTCGCCGCAGGGCAAGGGTTATCCGCGCACGCCGGGGAACTTCTCGGCTGAACAGATCGCGGGCTGGAAACTGGTGACGGAGGCGGTTCATGCCCGTGGCGGCAGGATTTTCCTGCAAATCTGGCATGTCGGGCGGCTGTCGCATAGCAGCATCCAGCCCGGTGGCGGATTGCCCGTCGCGCCCTCTGCGATCGCGGCGGAAGGGACGATCATCACCGAAACCGGGCTGAAGGATCTGGAAACCCCGCGCGAAATCACCATTGATGAAATCCCCGGCATCGTCGCCGATTACCGCCGCGCGGCGGAACACGCCATGCAGGCCGGATTCGACGGGGTCGAGATCCACGCGGCCAATGGCTATCTGATCGACCAGTTCCTGCGCGATGGCAGCAACAAGCGCACGGACGCCTATGGTGGATCGCCCGGGAACCGCGCGCGGTTCCTCAAGGAGGTCGTCGAGGCCGTCACCGCAGCCATCGGCGCAAGCCGCGTGGGCGTGCGCCTGTCGCCGGTTTTTGACGGCTTCTCCATGAGCGACAGCAACCCAACCGAGACCTTCAGCCATGTCGCCGATATGCTGAACGGCTATGGCCTCGCCTATCTGCACGGCGCGCAGCTTGGCACCGCGCCGTTCGATTTCGCCGATTTCAAGCGTCGGTTCGGCGGAACCTATATCGCCAATGGCGGCTATGACGCCGCCCGCGCCGAAGCGGCGCTGCGCGAGGGAACGGCCGATCTGGTCGCCTTCGGATCAAGCTTCCTGGCCAATCCCGATCTTGTCGAACGGTTCCGTCGCGGCGCGCCGCTCAACCAGCCGGACCCGGAGACCTTCTACCAGGGTGAAGAGCGGGGCTACACCGATTACCCCACGCTCGACGTCGCCTGAGGACGTGAAACGCGGGCCGGGGGCGCATTCCGGCCCGCAGGCGGGGCACCTCGCTTGTCAGCGTCGCTCCCGATGCCGTAACTACAGGAGATAACAAAGGAACCAGCCATGGCGCGCCCCAGGGAATTCAACGAGGACGAAGCCCTGCTTCAGGCTACCCGGCTGTTCTGGAGCAAGGGCTATGAGGGCACCTCGATGGCGGATCTTCTGCGCGCCACGGGGCTGAGCAAGAGCAGCCTCTATGACACATTCGGCAGCAAGCGTGACCTGTTCCTCGCCGCGTTCGAAGCCTACCGGGTCGAAAGAATCCGCACCATGCGCGGCTACTTGCAAAGCGGCCCGACCGCCTATGCCGCGATCGCGGCGTTTTTCCGGATGGTACTGAAACATGCCCGCGCAGAAGACCGCCCCTTCGGCTGCATGAGTTGCAACGAGGCCGCCGAAATGGCCCCGCATGACGAAGAGATTCAGAAGCTGATCGAACGGGATTTCGACGGCATGGAAAACGCCTTCGCCGAGGCCATCGCGCGGGGGCATGCCGACGGCTCGATCTCCGCCAGTCACGACGCCCGCCAATATGCCCGCTTCCTGAACGCGACACATCACGGGCTTCAGATCATGGCCCGAACCAGATCCCAGATCGATCGCATGGATGATGTGCTGACGGTGACGCTGCGCGCGCTGAAAGGCGAGAGCTAGAGCACTGACG
>JAGREZ010000126.1:0-162 GCA_020446285.1 Geminicoccaceae bacterium | reverse complement strand
GAGAAAAAGTTCTCGACGGCGTTGATCCAGGATGCGGATGTCGGCGTGAAATGGAATGTCCAGCGCGGATGCCGTTTCAGCCATGCCATCACTTTGGGGTGTTTGTGGGTAGCGTAGTTGTCGAGGATGACGTGCACATCCTTGCCGGGCTGAACTTGGCGT
>JAGREZ010000125.1:2075-7863 GCA_020446285.1 Geminicoccaceae bacterium | reverse complement strand
ACCCTGCCGTTAGTTGGCGGCGGTGCTTCCGTATGGAAGGGGAGAGTTCACTGTTGTGGCGGGGGGTTGGACCGGGATGGCGGGGGAGGAGGTGGGGGGCGGCGGAGGCCGAGGGATTCGAGTGCAAGTTTGTAGAAACTGCGATTGTCGGCGACGAAGCGGGTTTCCGGCTCGGCCTTGCGGCGTTCTCTTTCCTCGCGCTTGAACCGTCGCCACATCGCGAATTCGCGGACGAGCTGGGCCGGAACGGCGAGCCAGCGACGCAGGCCGCGCGGATCCGCCCGGTAATCGTGCCGGCGCATGGCGCTGCCGGCGACCAGCTCGATCAGCATGGAGCGGACGGGCGGCAACCGTTCCCGCCAGGCATCCAGCGAACCGGTGCTCATGGGACGCAGAACCCCTTCCTTCCACGGCTGATCCTTGAACATGACATCGCGCCGCCGGTGGAAGGTGAGCATTTCCGGGGCGAAATCCTCGCCGATGGTGTCGCAGATCCGGCGGGCGACCCGTTCGCTCTCCTGCACCAGATCCTCGTAGCGGACGGTCAGGAAATGCTCCGCCGGGATCGCGCCCGACGTCTCGAAGCGGTCGCCGGCATCAACGTCCATGCGCCATTTGACGGTTGCGGTGAGGACATCGCCGGAGGTACGCGGCAGGTCGATCTTCGAGGCGACATTGGCGCGCGGATCGCGGACGAGATGGATGATCCGGGCATCGGGAAACCAGCGCAGGAGGGTCGGCAGGTGACGGACGTTCCAGGGGGTCTTGTCGCCGAACCGCCTTGCGCCCTGTTGCCCGGCATGGACCTGCATCAGTTGCAGGAACAACCTCTGGTAGCTGGCCTTCGGATCGCTGACGAGGCGCTCGCCGACTTCCTCGAGGACGGTGTCGATGCCGTTCCAGTTGCGGAAATGGTCCATTTGCGGCAAGCGGCTCATCAGCGCATCGACATTCGCCCTGCCGCGCAGGTCCGGAACCTCCTCGCTGATCTGCAGCACGATGTCGAAGAAGCACAATTCATCGGTAATGGAGATCGCCGGATGCGCATCGATCATGCGCTCGAGCAGGGTGGTTCCCGATCTCGGGGCACCGACGACGAAGATGGGCGACACATCGCCGAAAACCTCCTCGGCGACGGGCGCGGATGTGGAAGCAGCAACAGATGAAACGCTATTCAAGGTGGATTCCCCGACTGGCCTCGGGAGCGGCAGCGATCGTGCTGGTCACACTCCTGTCGGCGTTGGCCTATCATATGACCGCTCCCCTGGTCACGGTCGACCATGCACCGGCATCCTATTCGGCGCGCGCGGGTGCTTTCGGCGCCCATGTCACCGGCCGGGTGCGGATGGGCACGACGGCGTTGCGCTACCGCATCGGTGACGGCGAATGGCGGCCGCTGGAGCCCCGGCCGCCGCGGGTGACGCTTCCCGAATTCACCCTCGAGATGCTGGCCGACGAGCTGGTGGCGGGACACAACCGGGTCGAGCTGGAGGCCCATGGCTGGCTGGGTGTGAAGGAGAGCCGGTCCTTCGCCTTCGACTACGATCCGGCGCCGCCGGCGCTGCCGCTTGTCGTGGACTGGGCGGATGTCGCGGAGCTCGATGTTCAGGACGGCTTTTTCGAGCATGTGCCGGGCCACCCGGATCGCGTTCGCCCCGTACCGGGTCATGAGGGCTGGGACCGGATCATCGCCGCCAGCGGCGCATTCGAGGGCGGCCGCCGGGTGAGCCTCGATCTGGTGTTCCGCAAGCCGATGGAAGGCCGGCGCAGCTGGGGCTTCGGCCTGTTTCCGCTGTGGGGCGGGCAGCCGGACCCGGACGACCGCCGGGCGCGGGCGGGCTGGCGTTTCAGCCTGCTCTGGTATTTCAACCTGACCGGCGGTTTCGGCTGTTCGTTCTCCGAAAAGCAGGGCGACGGATCCGCGCAGTTCATCGCGACCTATCGCAATATCGAGCTGGAAGCGGACCGGACCTATCGCCTGCTGACCGAGACCGTGCCGGTGCTGGACGGCGACGGCCGCCACCTCGCCTGGCGCCAGCGCTGCAAATGGTGGCCGGCCGACGAGCCGGAGCCGGAGGTCTGGAGCGAGGCCATCGACGAGATGGGTGCGCCGCTGCCGCCGCTGGCCTATGGCGTCGCTCTTGTCGCCTTCCGCAGTCAGGTCGAGTTCGGCGCGGTCAGAATCGAGCCGATGAACAGCGAAATCCGTGTCGATTGAGTGCTGCGGGGATCAGCCGGCCAGCGGCCCCGTCGTTCCCCAGAGCGTGAGCAGGACCAGCATCAGCGCGCCGAGTGCGATGCGGTACCAGGCGAACGGAACGAAGCCGTGTCTGCTGATGAAGGCGATCACCGTGCGGACGACGAGCAGTGCGGCGAGAAAGGCGGTGATGAAGCCGAGCGCGATCACGCCGACATCATCGAAGCTCAGCACGTCCCTGTTCTTGTAGAGATCGTAGACCGTCGCGCCGAGCATGGTGGGAATGGCGAGGAAGAACGAGAATTCCGTTGCGACCCGGCGTTCGAGGCCGAGCAGGAGTCCGCCCATGATCGTGGCACCGGAACGCGAGACGCCGGGGATCATGGCCAGCGCCTGACAGAAACCGACCTTGATCGCCAGCAGCGGCGACATGGTCTCGATGGTGATCGGCTTCGCCTCGAGCCGGCTGCGCTCGATGATGATGATGAGAATGCCGCCGACGATCAGTGCGACCGACACCACCCACGGATCGAACAGCACGGACTTGATGAAGCTGTGAAACATGACGCCGAGAACGGCGGCCGGCAGGAAGGCGAGGACGATGTTGCGCGCGAAGGCGAAGCTCTTCGGATCGGAGAAGAGGCTGAAGGCGACGTTGAGCAGTCTCTCGCGATAGACCCAGCAGACGGCGAGGATGGCGCCGAGCTGGATGACGATCTCGAAGACCTTGCCCGGCGGTCCCTCGAACCCGATGATGTTGACGATCAGGATCAGGTGACCGGTGGAGGAAACGGGAATGAACTCCGTCAGGCCCTCGATGAGGCCGAGCAGGAGAGCGCCGAGCAGCAGGGCTTGATCCATGATCGTGCGGTGTCCGTGATTGTCAGCAGGTCCGGGTATCGACCGGGCGGCGCCACGGCCAATTGCGTCAGTGTCCACCTAACTTGCGCGATGGTAGAGAGCAAGGTGTGATTTCGATAGTACCGATATGGTATTGAATGCCGGCCATCCGGGACGGGCGCGGTTTCCGGCAGTTCGGTTTCCGCAAGATGTCTGCAAAGATAGTTCCATTATGGTATCAATCATTCATCTGCACGCTTTACGCCCGCACCGTCACTGTCTATAAGATGACCGCTCGCGGGTGTGTCGCCACGCCCGGATGCAGGAGAACCCGCCATCCGGCGCTGCCCGGCCGGGCATTCGTCCGGGCGGGGTGCCAGACAGCCAACGCAGTCAATATTGAGGGAGGGCTCGAGATGGCCCGCAAGATGATGCAGTTCGTCAGCCTCGGCCATGCGATGCCGGCCAAGCGCGAGGCGGAGCTCCGCAAGCAGGATTTCGACGAGATCTATGCCCGCTTCGAGGCGGATGCCGCCGGCGATCAGGCGTCCCGTTGCGAGCAGTGCGGCGTTCCCTTCTGTCAGGTCCATTGTCCGCTGCACAACAATATCCCCGACTGGCTGAAGCTCACCGCCGAGGGCCGTCTCGAGGAAGCCTATGAACTCTCCTCCGCGACCAACAACATGCCGGAGATCTGCGGCCGCATCTGTCCGCAGGACCGGCTGTGCGAGGGCAATTGCGTGCTCGAACAGTCGGGCCACAGGACGGTCACCATCGGTGCCGTCGAGAAATACATCACCGAAACGGCGTTCGACCGGGGCTGGGTGAAGCCGCCCACTCCCGCACGACAGCTCGATGCGTCCGTCGGCGTCATCGGCGCCGGTCCGGCCGGCCTTGCCGCCGCCGAGCAGCTGCGCCGGCAGGGCTACCGCGTCACCGTCTATGACCGGTACGACCGGGCGGGCGGTCTCCTGATCTACGGTATTCCCGGTTTCAAGCTGGAAAAGCCGGTCGTCGAGCGGCGTCAGCGGCTCCTCACCGAAGGCGGTGTCGAATTCGTTCTCGGCGCCGATATCGGCGGGGCGGACGGGCCGACCTTCGCCGATCTGCGCGAGAAGCACGATGCGCTGCTGATCGCCACCGGCGTGTACAGGGCGCGCGAGCTCGGCGGACTGAATGTGGCACTCGAGGGCATCGTGCCGGCGCTCGACTATCTCACCGCCGAGAACCGCCGGGATCTGGGCGACCGGGTCGAGGCGCTCGAAAGCGGCCGTCTCGACGCGAAGGGGCGGCGGGTGGTCGTGATCGGCGGCGGCGACACGGCCATGGACTGTGTCCGCACCGCCATTCGTCAGGGTGCAAGCTCGGTTCGCTGTCTCTACCGGCGCGACCGGGAGAACATGCCCGGTTCGATGCGCGAGGTGCAGAACGCCGAGGAGGAAGGCGTCGAATTCGTCTGGCTCACCGCCCCCGAGGCATTTCTCGGCGATAGCGCCGTCAGGGCGGTTCGCGCGGTCCGCATGCGCCTCGGTACGCCCGATGCTACCGGTCGCCAGCGCCCGGAGCCGGTCGAGGGATCCGCGCATGACATCGACGCGGATCTGGTCATCGAGGCGCTCGGCTTCGATCCCGAGGATGTGCCGGCGATGTTCGGCGAGCCGGCGCTCAAGGTCACGCGCTGGGGAACCGTGACCGTCGACTGGAACAGCATGATGACCAGCCTCGATGGCGTGTTCGCCGCCGGCGACATCGTGCGCGGCGCATCGCTCGTCGTCTGGGGCGTGCGCGACGGCCGCGATGCGGCGACATCCATCCATCACTATCTGCAGAACCGCGCGGCCGCCGGGGGAGACTCCTCCCTGGCGCTCGCCTCCTGAGGAGGCCGACCATGGCCAGGATCGCCCGAGACGTCAAAGCGGCCGAAACGCCGGCCGAGTTCATCGAATGCTACCGGCGCGAGAGCGACAGGCTCGCGGCACTGGGCATGGAGGATGCGTTGCAGGTTCGCGATGCCTGCGGCGTCGGCTGTGTGGTCGCCATCGACGGCAAGCCGCGCCGCGAGGTCGTGGTGGCCGGGATCGACGCGCTCAAGGCGGTCTGGCACCGGGGTGCGGTCGATGCCGACGGCAAGACCGGCGACGGTGCCGGCATCCACATCCAGATTCCCCAGGATTTCTTCAAGGAGCAGATCAAGGGCGCGCGCGACGCGCTGCACCGGATCGCCGTCGGCATGGTGTTCCTGCCGCGCACCAGCTTCCAGCAGCAGGAAGCCTGCCGGACCCTGGTCGAGAGCGAGATCCTGAGCTTCGGCTATTCGATTCGCGGCTGGCGTCAGGTTCCGGTCAATACCACCGTGATCGGCGAAAAGGCGCAGACGACGCGCCCGGAGATCGAACAGATCATCATCGGCAATCCCGAGGGGCGTGACGACAACCGGTTCGAGCGCGATCTCTACGTCATCCGCCGGCGGATCGAAAAGCAGGCCCTCAGGGAAAACATCACCGAATTCTACATCTGTTCGCTGTCCTGCCGTTCGATCATCTACAAGGGCCTGTTCCTCGCCGAACAACTCGCCGTCTTCTATCCCGATCTCAAGGACGAACGCTTCGAATCGAGCTTCGCCGTCTTCCACCAGCGCTATTCCACCAACACCTGGCCGTCATGGCGTCTCGCCCAGCCGTTCCGCACGCTCGCGCACAATGGCGAGATCAACACCATGCGCGGCAACGTCAACTGGATGCGCAGCCACGA
>JAGREZ010000125.1:0-1976 GCA_020446285.1 Geminicoccaceae bacterium | reverse complement strand
CTCGTTCGCGGCGGCCGCGCGCTGCCGCTGGTCAAGACCATGCTCGTCCCGCCGGCCTGGTCGAACCGGATCGCCATGCCGCCCGCACATGCCGATCTCTTCAGCTACTGCAATTGCGTGATGGAACCCTGGGACGGCCCGGCGGCGCTGGTTGCCACCGACAGCCGCTGGGTGGTCGCCGGCATCGACAGGAACGGCCTGCGCCCGATGCGCTACAGCCGGACGTCCGACGGCCTGCTCGTCGTCGGTTCCGAGACCGGCATGGTGCCGCTGCGCGAGGCGGATATCGTCGAGAAGGGCCGGCTCGGTCCGGGCGAGTGCATCGGTGTCGATCTGGAGAGCGGCGCGTTCTACCGGGACCGCGAACTCAAGGATCATCTGGCGGCGCTCAAGCCCTATTCCCGCTGGGTGGAGAACATCACCCATCTCGAGGCTCTCGTCGAGGCGCGCGGTCCGGCGCCGCAGACCTTCGAACGGGCGGAGCTGCGCCGTCGTCAGGCACTCTTCGGTCTCACCATCGAGGACATGGAACTGATCCTGTCGCCGATGGCGATCGACGGCAAGGAGCCGCTGGGCTCGATGGGCGACGACACGCCCATGGCGGTGCTGTCGAAGAGATATCGCGGCCTGCATCATTTCTTCCGCCAGCAGTTCAGCCAGGTGACCAATCCGCCGATCGATCCCCTGCGCGAATGGCGGGTGATGAGCCTCAAGACGCGTTTCGGCAATCTCGGCAATGTCTATGACGAGGATCCGAGCCAGACATCGATTCTCCAGCTCGAGACGCCGGTTCTCACCACGAGCGAGTTCCACGCCGTCGCCAGCTATTTCGGCGATAATGCGCGGACCATCGACTGCACGTTCCTCGCCCACAGCGAGGAGCTTCCCAAGGGCGAGCGGCTCAAGGTCGCGCTCGACCGTATCCGCCAGGAGGCCGAGGAGGCGGTTCGCGGCGGTGCCGAGGATCTGATCCTGACGGACGAGCATATCGGTCCCGAACGGGCGCCCGTTCCCATGATCCTCGCCGCCGGCGCGGTTCACAGTCACCTCGTGCGGCAGGGATTGCGGGCGTTCAGCTCGATCACTGTGCGCAGCGGTGAATGTCTCGATGTGCATTATTTTGCCGTGCTGATCGGTGTCGGTGCCACGGCGGTGAATGCCTATCTCACCGAAGCCGCCATCGCCGATCGCCATGCACGGGGCCTGTTCCCCGGTCTGACGCTCGACGAGTGCATCGCCAACTACAAGGAAGCCGTCAGTCAGGGGCTTCTGAAGATCATGTCCAAGATGGGCATATCGATCATCAGTTCCTATCGCGGCGGCTACAATTTCGAGGCCGTCGGCCTGTCCCGCTCGCTTGCCCGCGAGTATTTTCCGGGTCTCGTCACCCGCATTTCCGGCATCGGTCTCACCGGGATCAAGTATCGCGTGAAGGCCATGCACGATCAGGCTTTCGCGGTGAGCGAGCCGACCCTCGCCATCGGCGGATTCTACCGCTACCGGCGCGGCGGCGAGGCGCATGCGCTCGAGGGGCGCCTGATCCATCAGCTGCAGCATGCGGTGGCAACCGATTCCTATGCCGCCTACAAGCGCTATGCCGAAACCGTCTACGGTCAGGCGCCGGTGAGCATTCGCGATCTTCTCGACTTCCAGTTCAGGAACGAGCCGGTTCCGCTCGAGGAGGTCGAGAGCATCACCGAGATCCGCAAGCGCTTCGTCACGCCCGGCATGTCGCTCGGCGCGCTCAGCGCCGAAGCGCATGAAACGCTCACGATCGCGATGAACCGCATCGGCGCCAAGTCGGATTCGGGCGAGGGCGGCGAGGGTGTGGAACGTTACACGCCGCGTCCCAACGGCGACAATGCCAACTCGCCGATCAAGCAGGTCGCCTCGGGCCGCTTCGGTGTGACCGCGGAATATCTGAACGCCGCGCGCGAGATCGAGATCAAGGTGGCCCAGGGTGCCAAGCCCGGCGA
>JAGREZ010000124.1:27013-43242 GCA_020446285.1 Geminicoccaceae bacterium | reverse complement strand
CGGTCACCGGCCAATCGGCGATCCAGCCGGGAAAATCGCCGATTTCCATTATCGCGCGGGCATTGCGGGGAACCGCGCGAAGCTTGCCCGCATGGCGGATGAGGCGACGGTCGGCGAGTAGTGCCTCGATATCCTCGTCATGCATCGAGGCGACCCGGCGGACATCGAAACCGGCAAAGACCTCCTCGAATGCCGGCCACTTTCCATCGACGACACTGTGTTTCAGGCCGGCGCGAAAGATGCGCAACGTCATGGCCGAGAGATATCGGTCCGCCGGCAGGGCGCGCAGTCCGTCGGCTGTGAGGATCCGCGGCAGGCGCTCCTCGACCGCGGTGCCGCCATGCCGGATGAGCGCCGCCTCATGGATCTCCTCGAACCGGTTCAAACCGTCCCCCTTCCCGCCATGCAGCCACCGGATCGCATCAGATCAGATAGATCGGGCTCGACCATGCCTGGTGGCCATCCTCGGTGGTCACACGGACATGGATCGGGTGATCGCCCTCACCGCCCGTCTCGATGGCCTGCGTGAACCGTACCGAGAAGGCATTGTTCTCGTCCGGAAGCCGGAAGACGCGAACCCGGCGCGGCAGGACCCCGGAAGCGTCGAAGACCCGATCTTCCATGGTGATGGAGGCGATCTCGATGCTCTCCTTCACCAGCGGCGTGTTCAGATGGAGCGTGCCGCCGTCGCGCCCGGCGAGCACGAGATCGAAACCGCCGAAATTGCCCGTCGTCAGATGCCGCCATCGAAGCCGGTCATCTCCCTCGATGTCGAGCGTCTTGTCGCGGTTGAAGAAATTGATCGCGCTCGCACTCTCGATGCGGTTCCCCTCGACCAGCGCATCGCCGTCCCAGATCACCTGACGCGCCCGTCCGCGATATTCCGCACCCTCCCAGATCACCCGGATGCGCCTGCCGAGCGCCGCCGCGTCATAGGGGCGACGGGTTGCCAGAAGCCGCTTGCCATCGAAGATGTCGACACGTTCCACCGGTGCCGCAGCGAGAACGGAAACATCGAGTTCGGCCGCCGGGTTGGGGCCGGCATCGACGATATCGCCCATGCGCACCTCGCTTGCGGGCGTGCCGAAGGTGGCCATGATGTCCGGATCATCATTGAAGACCGTCACCTCCCCGGCGAACCGCATGCGGACATCGAGGTGCAGCCTCGACCCGGTGGTGCCGTAGTGGCGACGCCTGCGCAGGCATTCGAACAGGGCCTCGCGCGTGAGTTCGGGCATGATGTAGCAGGTCAGCCCGCCGATCGCACCGAAGGATGCGGCACCGGCATAGGAGGCTCCGGGACGGCCCTTGTGACCGTCGCTGTTGCAGACGATGCCGACGCGGTAGCCCATCTCGAAAGCGTCATGGAGAAGCCATTCGAACGTTCCCCATGCCGAATGCACCTCGACCGACCGCTCGAACCGTCCATCGTGGAAGAGCCGGATGTCGGCATAGCGGCCGCCGCAATGGGCGAAACAGATGGCTTCCTCATTCGCCTTGGTGAGCGCCTCGAAGAGATCGCCCGCCGTCTTCGTGTCGGTATCGATGTCGGAACCGTCGGGCAGCATCGCGTGCGAGGATCGCCGGATCGGCCGGCCTTCGTGAAAGTAGAACACATTGCGATCGCCGCCGAGCGCCGTATTGCCCGACCATTCGAACCCCGGAACGGTGACGAAGCGGCCGGGCTGGTTGAGCTCCGCGGTGATCCGGTTGAGATCGTTCCAGAACTGTCCGCTCATCTGGAAGTCGTTGCCCTGATGGGCACAGGCGTCGAGAAAGGCGAGATCGCGACCGAACAGGAAATAGTCCTGTGCGGAATTGGTGCCGATGGTCTCCTCGCTCTGTCCGTGCAGATCGCCCCAGAAGGTCGGGGTTTCGGCCGTGTCATCGATGCGCAGCGGATTGCTTCGCGCGAGATGGCGCGCGCCGTCCCGCGCATCGATGACGAGATCGCCCGGCCGGTCACATTGCAGGCGATCGACTACCAGCGACCGTTGCCCGGCGGGGAAGCGAACCGTTTCGGGAAGCCCCCGGACGGGCATGTTCGCCGCGAGCGACAGCGTGGCGTCCACCTGATCGGACGGATTGCCCCAGATGTCATCGGCCTTGATCGAAAGCCTGAACGGTTCGTCCGGTCGCCTGAGCGTCGGCAGGACGAGCCGCCACTGGTGCGGCGGACCGGGAACGATACGGATGGTCGGTTGTTCGGGCAGCGGCTGGAAGACGAAGGTGGCGATCGGATCGACCAGCACGCGGAATTCGAAGGTATCCTCGCAGAAGGTCTGCAGCCGCATGCCGGGCGATCCCTCGCGGCGGTCGCCGAAACGCACGGTGATCGTGTCGCCCTCGCTCAGATAGCCGCGAACGACGCGGATCTCGAGCGTGCGGTCCCACGGACGGACATTGCCCTTGGTGTCGAAGCGGATGCGCAGCACGGCGCCGTTGCTCGCCTCGACCGTCGTGTAGTTCCAGCCCGTCGGATCGTCGAGTTGCGGCTGGCTCTGGTCGGAGGCGAAACGGCCGACGATGCGGATCGTACCGCTGTCATCGATGCCATAGAAACCGGCAGTGTAGACGAGCTCGAAACCCTGCATCGAGCCGGCCTCGAACGATCCATGCGGTGTCAGCGATGCCGAGCCGAGGAGATGCGGCGGAATGGGCTCGGGCATGATGCGGGAGGTATCGTGGATCATGTCGCCGGCGCCTCCGCGTCGAGACCCAGTCCTGCGAACCGCGCCTGCAGCGAAGCGGCCAGTGCCGGCGTGCAGGCGGCGACGGGCCGCCGCTCGAGCAGCGAACAGCCGTCGGCATAGTGCGTCGCACGGCCACCGGCCTCCTCGACCAGCAGCAGGCCGGGCAGGCAGTCCCAGCTGTTGCACGAGACGATCAGGGCGATGTCCACACGGCCGGCGGCGGCCCAGGCGAGAATGACCGCCGACGATCCGATCCGCCGCATGTCGATGCCGTTGTCGTGAAGCCAGCTCATGGTGCCGGTGATATCGTCGCGCGTCTGCTTGAACGAGAAGCTCACGGCGGCGCACGCCTCTGTGGGCTCGGTGCAGCCCGAAATCCTGATCGGCCGGCCGTTGAGGGTGGCACCGTGACCGCGCCGCGCCGCATAGACCTCGTTCAGCACGGGGAGAACGGTAAGCCCGATCTCGGTGACGCCGTCGACGACATAGGCGAGAAGGACGCCCCAGGCCGGAATGCCGCGAAGGAAATTCGCCGTACCGTCGATGGGATCGATGACCCAGACACGATCCGCCTCGTCACCGCCCCCCTCTTCACCGAGAATGGCGTCATCGGGAAAGAGGCGCGAAAGCTCGCCGCGGATGTAATCCTCCACCTCGCGGTCGGCGGCGGAAACGAAATCCTGCAGCCCCTTGCTCTCGATCGTCAGCTCTCCCCGGTTCTCATAACGATCCAGCGCGCGTTCACCTGCGGCGACGGCGATGCGGCAGGCTTCCCTGAAGCGTTCCTCAATGGCGGTCACGATACCCCTTTCTCGATCAGCAAATGTTTCAGCAGCGAACTTCTGGTTGGCAGAACGTCGCGAACCGCCCGCTCGAACGCATCGCCCTGGGTCAGAATGACGAGCAGCCGTTCCGCCCGCGTCATGGCCGTGTACAGCAGCTGCCGGCGCAACATCCGTCCATGTTCCCTGAGGAGCACGAGCAGCACGGCCGGATATTCCGAGCCCTGTGCCTTGTGCACGGTGATCGCGAAAGCGGGCTGCAGCTGGTCGATCTCTTCGTAGCCGTAAAGCAGCGTCCTGTCATCGAATCGGACATCGACGAGGCGGGCGCGCGCATCGACGGCCACGACCCGCCCGATATCGCCATTGTACACCTCGCGGGAATTGTCGTTCTCGATCTGCATGACCTTGTCGCCGACGGCGAATCTCGTGCCCGATTTCTCGAGCCAGGCTTCCGGGTCGGGATTGAGGGCCGGCTGCAACCGCTCATTGAGCATGCGCGTACCAGCCGCCCCCCGATTGACGGGTGCAATGATCTGGATGTCGTCGAGCATGTCGAACTCGAACCGTTCCGGGATGCGTCGGCCGGCAAGCTCGATGAGCTTTTGTGCGGCGTCCTCCGCATCGCGCACGCGGATCCCGAAACAGTCCGGGCTCACCTCGCTGCGCAGCGGCGGCAGGCGTCCGGCGACAACCTCGTGCGCACCGCGCACGATGCCGCTCTGCGCCGCCTGACGGAAGATCTCGGTGAGGCGGAACACGGGCAGGATGCCGCTTTCGATGATGTCGGCGAGCGGCTGCCCCGGCCCCACCGGCGGCAGCTGGTCGACATCGCCCACGAGCACCAGCCGTGCATGTTCGGGCAGGGCGTCGACGAGACCGTGCAGCAACAGCGTGTCGACCATCGACACCTCGTCGACCACGACGAAATCCGTCTCCAGCGGCCGCTCGGCATTGCGGCCGAAGCCGCGCGCGGGGTCCGCCTCGATCAGCCTGTGAATGGTGCTCGCGGGAAAACCGGTGCTCTCGGTCATGCGCCGTGCCGCGCGACCCGTCGGCGCACAGAGCGCGATCCTGATCCCGTCATCGTCGATGGAAGCGAGGATCGCGCGCACGAGCGTGGTCTTGCCGGTTCCGGGTCCGCCCGTGACGATCGCAGCACATGCCGCCAGCACGCCGGCGACCGCACTCTTCTGCGATGGTGCCAGTGCGAGATCGAGACGCTGCTCCACGGTCCCGATGGCGACACAAGCGGACATTTCCTGTGCGGGCCCTGCCATCGCCGCAAGCCGTCCGGCAAGCTCCTCCTCCGCCCGCGCCAGATCGGGCAGCTGCAGGAACAGCTGCTCCCCGACGGTCCGCGCCACGATGCGGCCGGTCGCGATGGCCCGTTCGACCGTCGCCGCCACCGCGGCGGGTTCGACGGCGATGAGACCGGCCGCGCGTTCCACCGTCTCCGTCATGCCGAGTGCGGTGTGTCCGCCCTCGCTCGCGAGGCGCAGCGCCTCGTTGAGCGCCGCCATCCGCCTGATGTCGGCCTCCGCCCGCACGCCGAGGCGCATGGCGAGTTCGTCGGCCGTGACAAAACCGATGCCACGCACATCCCGGGCGAGCAGATAGGGATCGGCCATGAGCCGTGCCATGGCATTCTCGCCATAGGCATCGAGAATGCGCCGCGCACGCGCTGGCCGCACGCCCTGCGTGTGCAGGAACATGAGGATGTCGCGTGCACCCTTTTCCTTCTGCCAGCTTTCGACGATACGGTCAGCGGTCTTGCCGCCGATGCCGGGAACCTCCTTCAACCGCGCGGGCGACTGCTCGATGATCTCGCCGAGACCGGTGCCGAACCGCTCGACGAGCTTGCGCGCCGCCGTCTCGCCCACACCGCGTATCGCTCCCGAGGCGAGAAAGCCCATGAGCCCCTCCTCGGTCGCCGGTGCGAGAAGGCTGATACCGCGCGCTCGGAACTGCCGCCCCCATGCCTCCGTCGTCTGCCACGAACCCTCTGCGCGAATGACCTGCCCCGGCCGCGCATCGAGCACCTCGCCGACGAGCGTCACCGGCCGCTCCGCACCGTGTGTGCGGATCGAAAGGACCGCAAAGCCGCTGTCGGGCTTCACGGTGATGACCCGCTCGATCACGCCGGACAAGGTCGCGGGACCGTTATCCGGCGCCGTCCCGCCATTCTCCGAACTCGCCCCGCCTTCCTCGTTCAAGGTCCGATCCGCATTTCCTCTTGGCACGCCGGCCGACAGGGAACTATTAGCGACGCATCATCGCAATCGCCAGTGGCACGGTGCGCGTGGAACGTTTTGCAACCGACGACATCAACGAGCAACGCCGGCAGCTCATGCGCGATCTGCCGAGCGTGATCGGTCACCGGGGTGCCGCCCTGCATGCACCGGAAAACACGCTCGCCTCGATCAGGAAATCGCTCGAACTCGGCGCCAGCTGGGTCGAGGTCGACGTCAAGCTCTCGCGGGACGGTGTGCCCTTCCTCCTGCATGACACCGATCTCGACCGTACGACCGATGGCAGCGGTCCGGCAGCCGCGCTCGACATGAACGATCTGGCACGGCTGGATGCCGGCAGCTGGTTCGATGACGGCTTCAGCGGCGAGCGCCTGCCGACCCTCGTCGAGCTGATCGACCTGCTCGAGCGAAACGACATGAGCCTCAACCTCGAGATCAAGCCCTCGCCCGGCACCGGACCGGCGACAACCGAGGCGATCGTCGGGACATTGCAACGCCACTGGCCGGTGGGCAAACCGTGGCCGCTTCTGTCGAGCTTCGAGCGCAGCTCCCTCGCCCGGGCGCGCGACATCGCAGCGGACATGCCAAGGGGCCTGCTGCTCGACCGCCTCGATCCCGACTGGCACACGGTCATGACCGATCTTCGCTGCGCCTCGCTCCATCTGAATTTCGAGGAGGCGGATTCCGACCTTCTCGCGAGCACCCGCGCCCGTGGCCTGCCGGTCCTGCTCTACACGGTCAATGACGGCGCCAGAGGCGCATCCCTCCTGCGCAAGGGCGCACGCTCGATCATCTCCGACACGCCGCCGGCAATCCTCGGGGCGCTGGCAGCCGGCGGCTGATCTTCCCCCCCTTCCGGAAGGGAAAGGGCCGGGTTTCGATGAGGAATCGGCACGCAGCCTTCAGTCAGGCAGTGCCCAGCAGCTTCTTCGTTGCGAGAGCAACATCATCCTGCCGCATCAGGCTCTCGCCGACCAGAAAACAGCCGGCACCGGCCTTCTGCATGCGTCGCAGGTCGACATTCGAGTAGAGCCCGCTCTCGGCGACGACAAGATGCGAGGACGGTACGGAAGGGGCGAGCTTTTCGGTGGTGGCGAGATCGATGGACAGCGTCTTGAGGTTGCGGTTGTTGATTCCGACCATGTCGATGTCGAGACGGAGCGCACGCTCCAGCTCGCCGGCATCATGCACCTCGACCAGCACATCCATCCCGTAATGCCGCGCGGCGGCGGCGAGTTCGGCGGCAATGCCATCCTCGAGGCAGGCCATGATGAGCAGGACACAATCGGCGCCGATGGAGCGCGCTTCGGCGATCTGCCAGGGATCGAGCATGAAGTCCTTGCGCAGGGCCGGCAGTCCCGAAGCCTCGCGGGCGGCGCCGAGATACAGGTCGTGCCCCTGGAAATAGGGCTCGTCGGTGAGAACCGAAAGACAACTCGCACCTCCCTCGCGATAGGCAAGTGCGAGCGCCGGCGGATCGAAATCGGGGCGGATCAGCCCCTTGCTCGGCGATGCCTTCTTGATCTCGGCGATGAGCGCCGGCCTGCCGGCGGCCACCTTCGCGCAAAGCGCCTGCCGGAAACCGCGGGGCGGCTCGATATCGCGGATGCGCGCCTCGAGCTGCGACAGAGTGGTTTCGGCCTTGCGCCGGGCGACATGCTCGCGCTTGGTGGCACAGATCCGTTCGAGAACATCACTCATGCGGTTGCCTCACTGGTGCACCGGCGCATTCACTCCGTTCATCCGCCAATACACTAGCTCCTTGTTTTTGCATCAATTTGTCCAGACAGATCCGTACGATCTGTCTGGATCGATGCATTGGTAATCGCCACGAGCCGGTCGAGCGCACCCGCCGCCCGGCCGCTGTCGATGGCCTCGCGCGCCATATCCGCGCCGGACGCCAGATCCGCGGCCCTTTCGGCCATGACCAGCGCCGCCGCGACCGCGAGCAGGACGACGTCGCGGAACGGTCCGCTCTCGCCTTCGAGCAGGCGGCGGATGGCCCGTGCATTCTCCTCGGGCGTCCCGCCCCTGAGCCGGTCGAGGGTCACCCGTTCGACACCGATCTCCTCGGGCTCGACGGTGAAACGGCGGACCTCGCTGCCGGTCCATTCAGCGACCTCGGTGGGTCCGGTGGTGCTCAGCTCGTCGAGACCGCTGTGACCGTGCACGATCCAGGCACGACGACTGCCGAGCTTGCCGAGCGTGGCGGCGACTGGCTCGAGCCATTCCGGCGAGAACACGCCGGTGAGCTGACGGTCGACCCGTGCGGGGTTGGCGAGCGGCCCCAGAAGGTTGAAGATCGTCCGCGTACCCAGTTCCACCCTCGGGCCGGCCACATGGCGCATGGCACCGTGATGTCTTGGCGCCATCATGAAGCCGATCCCGGCCTCGGCGATGGCCTTTTCGATGCGATCCATCGGCGCGTCGATGTTCACGCCGAGCGCCGTCAGCACATCGGAAGCGCCCGAACGCGAGGACAGGCCGCGATTGCCATGCTTGGCGATGGTCAGGCCCGCGCCGGCGGCGACGATCGCCGAGGCCGTGGAGATGTTGAAGGTGTGACTGCCATCGCCGCCGGTACCGACGATGTCGATGGCATCGGCGGGGGCGCGGATCGCCGTCATCCGCTCACGCAGGACCGAGGCGCCGGCGGTGATCTCGTCCACCGTCTCGCCGCGCACCCGAAGCGCCATCAGCAGTCCCGCCATCTGCGCCGGCGTGGCGTCGCCCGACATCATGATCGAGAAGGCGTCGCTGGCCTCGGCAAAGGTGAGACCGGCGCCTTCGGCCGCCTTGTTGATGAGCGCCTTGAAACGTTGCAGATCGGCGCTCATGCGGCCCTCCGGTGCGAGCAGAGATCGAGGAACCCGGAGAGGAGCTTGTGGCCATGCTGGCTGGCGATGCTCTCGGGATGGAACTGGACACCGTGGATCGGCAGTTCGCGGTGACGCACGCCCATGATGACACCGTCCCCGGTGCGGGCATTGACGGCGAGACAGTCGGGAACGGTCTCCGGCATGGCCACGAGCGAGTGGTAGCGCGTGGCATCGAACGGATCGGGCAGGCCGGCCATGAGCCCCGTTCCGTCATGGTGAATCGTGCTGAGCTTGCCGTGCATGACCCCGCCCGGCGCACGGTCGATCCTGGCGCCGAAATGCTGCGCGATGGACTGGTGTCCGAGACAGACGCCGAGAATGGGGCACATCTGTTCGAAGGCGGCGATGAGCGCGAGCGATATGCCGGCCCTGTCGGGATCGCACGGCCCCGGCGAGATGACGATGCCGGAGGGAGCCATGGCGCGCGCCTCTTCGACGGTGAGCGCATCATTGCGGCGAACGATGGTCTCGGCGCCCAGTTCCCCCAGATAATGGAACAGGTTGTAGGTAAAGCTGTCGTAATTGTCGATCAGCAGCAACATGGGCGCGATCCCGCTTCGGGCCGTCCGCGGCACCCACTCCGTCGGCAAGAAAGGACGGGAAGGCGCGTCGGCCGGCATTTTCTGTTACGCAATTGCCCGCTCTAGAAACAAACGGACAGTTCCTCGTCAAGTGTGCATCCGCGGATGCGGTTTGGCCATGGCATTGATGCCGGCTTCAGCCTAGATTGTCCGGAATGGATCTGTATCTATCTCAGTCATGCCTCCCCCGGCGCCGACTTGCAGGGCGCTGCAGCGACGGGCAAGCGAAGCGGAAAGTGACGACCATCGCCATTCGTTCGGATTCCCGCCATGCTCCGTAGACGGCGCAGGCATTTCCGTCGCGCGGCCATGCGCCTCGCCATGCTCGTGGCGCTGGTGTCCGGCGTCGCGTGGGCACTCGGCGAGCTCGTCGACGACCAGCGCGCGGGTGCCAGCCTGATCGCCGTGCACAGTGCGGTCTCGCCACCGCCGCCCCGCTTCGGCGCCATCGCACCCGAGGCCATCTGGAAGTTCGAGATCGATCGCACCGGCCTCACCCGTCCGGCCGTTCCCGCACCGCCGCCGACAATCGCGATGATCCTGCAGGATGACGGGTCGGTGATCGAACCCGGGCATGGCAATGGCAACGGGCTCTCCCCCTTCGGCCTGCCGGCGACGAATGGTATCGGGATCGCGGGCGGCGATGCGACGACGGCTGACGAAACACTTGTCTGGCATGCGTCGGCGGCCCACGAAATCGGCCCCCCCGGTGTCGACGGGTTGATCAAGGACCGGATTGCCGCCGCGCCGCCAGCGCTGCCGCCGCGTGCCGCCGTGAATCCGGGCGAGCCGGTGATCGCCGTCGTCATCGACGATCTCGGCCACAATCCGGCGCATGCCAGACGCGTGATGGATCTGCCGCAACTGACGACCATGGCCTTCCTGCCCTATCCGGATCCCACCCCGTCGCTTGCGCGCGATGCCGTGCGGGAGGGGCACGAAGTGATCCTGCACATGCCCATGGAACCTCTCGGCGATGCCGATCCCGGACCCGGCGCGCTCCTCGTCGACCTGCCGGCGAGCGAACTGGTCGACCGCGTGAACCGGGCGCTCGACCGTGTGCCCGGTGCGGTCGGCGTCAACAACCATATGGGCAGCAGGTTCACCAACGATGCGGCGGCGATGGGTGTCGTGCTCGACCGGCTCAAGGAACACCAGCTGTTCTTCGTCGACAGCGTCACCGCTCCCGAGACCGCGATCGAGGAGGTCGCATCCGCCCTTGCCCTTCCGACAGCCGCAAGGGACGTCTTCATCGATCATGTCCCCACCCGCCGGTCCATCGACGCACAGCTCGCCCGCGCCGAACGAATGGCGAGACAGACGGGTTCGGTGATCGCCATCGGCCACCCCGGTGAACACACGCTTGCCGCACTGGAAACATGGATGCCGCAGGCCGCAGGCCGCGGCGTGCGCTTCGTGCCGGTGAGCGACATCGTTGCGCGGCGCCTCTGCGCCCGTTCGGTGGAGGGTTGCGGCAATCCCGAACAATATCTCGCCCAGGTCCTGAGCAATCTCAAGGGGCCACAGCGGGAAGCCGTTCGCTGAACCGCCGTGCCGTCATCTCCGTTCCCTAGCGGATGATCTCGAGTTCCAGCTCGGCCGATGCGCTGCGTCCTGAAGCCAGCGCCCTGAAGCTCTCGCTCACGTTTTCATCGAGCTGGCCCTTGCCCACGACCGGTGGCCCCGCGAATATCCTTGGCTCGAGCACGGCAAGGTTGGTCTCGTCGACGAAACAGGCGATCCGGTCGATGCCGGTGGGATCGGTTGCCACCAGCGAGCCGAAGTCACCGAGTTCACCAGCGAGGCTCACCGCCCGGTTGGCGCTCACCGAAGGCGGTTCGCCAGCCAGTGGCACAAGCCTCGTCGTCGTGCCGTCGCTGCCTTCGTGAAAGCAGTAGACATAACCGTCGAAATTGCTCTGCAGGGTGATGTCGATCGTCTCACCCAGGGCGAACACCGGCTTGCGTCCGGGTTTCTGCGCGCCCATGAACAGGGACGGTCGCAGCTCGGCGGCGAGTTCCTCGATGCGCAGGGCGGCCTCGCGCTCGCAGCCTCGCCTGAGCATTTCGAGGAGGTCCTCGACCCCGTCGCAGCGGCCGCCGCTTCCGCGAATGGCCCCGATGCCGCCGACATTCTCCTTCTGGCGGATGATCTGCCTGAGAACCTCGATCACCCCGTCATCCCGCGTCGATGCCCGATCGATACCGGCAACCCCGCCCGGTCCGCGAACGGTCTGGACCGTGCCATCCACCGAAAGCAGCGTGACTTCCGCTCCTTCGGGGAGGTTCAGCGCGTCTCCCGGCTCGAACTCGTCGCTGAGCGCGATGTCCGGTGCGGTCGTGGCAATGACCACCATGCCCGCATGGGCCACGTTCCCCGCCGCCAGCGCAGCGACGACAAGGGTCATGAGAATCCGTCCGGCTGCTCGCATCGTCATCCTCTTTCCCCCACCGGATGAATCTTGGCACGCCTGCCCTGCCCGGGCAATATCGCATCCATGCCGAGTATCCATGCCATGCTGCAGCATCCCAAGCGCCCCGTCATCGCGCTCGTTTCGCTGTGTGTGGCCTGTCTGGTCACTGCCGCCGTCTCCGGCCTGCCGTTCATCGGTACCATCGAGAATTTCCTCCGTGACCTGCGCATCGCCTACATGACACCGCCGCTGCCCCAGCATCCCGACATCGTCATCGTCGAGCTGACCGAGGACACGCTCGACACCTTCACCTACCGTTCACCACCCCACCGGGCGTTTCTCGCGGATCTGATCGAACGTCTCGACGGACATGGCGCGCGCGCCATCGGTATCGACATCATCATGAACCGGCCGACGGAACCCGGCCCCGATCAACGCCTGAAGACTAGCATCGAAAACGCCAGCGCACCTGTGATCCTCGCCACAGCCACGGTGCGGGTCGCCGATATCGATGCAGGCGATGTCGAAACCCAGCGCGAATTCGCGGCGCACGCCATTCAGGGCGATGCGGTCGTCATCCGCGATCCCGTCGACGGTTTCGTCCGCCGCCAGCGCCCCTTCCCCCCGGATGGCGACGACATGCCGACCTTCGCCGCCGCCATCGCCCTGGCGATCGGCATCGAGCCCGGCAGGGAGGAACGGCCGGTCGCCTGGCGTGTCACGGAGAACAGCGAACTCCGGCCGTTTCGAAGCTATGCCGCGCATCAGGTCCATCTCCTTCCGCCCGACTGGTTTCGGGACAGGATCGTCCTCATCGGCGGCAACTACCCCGATACCGATCGCTACAGGACGCCGCTCGACCGCCGCGAGACGGGCGAGAGCACCGCCGGCCTCGTTGTTCAGGCGCATATGCTCGCACAGATCATCGACGGCCGGAGCCTGCCCGAAGCCGGCACCGCCGGCGATATCCTGACCGTCATCCTGCTAGCCGGCGCCGGCATCGCGATTGCCGTGACCGGCTTTCCGTTACCGGTCAAGTTCGTGGCACTGACCGTTGCCGTCATCGGCTGGTGCGCATTCGCGATCTGGATCTATGGTGCCGGAGGACCGCTTTTCGCGATCATCCTGCCGAGCATAGCACTCCTGACCGGCAACGGGCTGCAGGAGGCACTCGAGGGCAGTGCGACACGGCGCGAACGGCGCTTCATCCGCGAAGCCTTCCAGCATTTCGTCGCACCGGCCGTCGTGCAGACGCTGATCGACGATCCGGGCCGGCTCAAGCTCGGCGGCGAACGTCGCGACATCTCCACCATCTTCACCGACATCAAGGGCTTCACCTCGCTGTCCGAACGGCTCGACCCCGAGCGCATGAACGTCATTCTCAACGACTATCTCGATGCGATGCTGCAGACGATCCTCGATCACGACGGCACCATCGACAAGGTGGTGGGCGATGCCCTGCACTGCTTTTTCGGCGCACCGGGCGACCAGAGCGACCATGCGCAGCGCGCGCATGACTGTGCGCTCGCCCTCGACCGCACGAGCGAGGCATTCGTGCGCAAGGTCGAGGCCGGCGGCGAAAGCTGGGGACTGACACGGATCGGCGTGCACACGGGCAATGTGCTGGTCGGCAATTTCGGCGGGCGCCTGCGCTTCAACTACACGGCGCACGGCGACGCGGTGAATACCGCAGCGAGGCTCGAGGGTGCCAACAAGTATCTCGGCACGCGCGTCTGCATCAGCAAGGCGACGCTCGACGGCTGCACCAACTGGCGGGCACGGCCCTCAGCGGAACTTCTGCCGGTGGGAAAGGAGATCCCCGTCGCCGTGTTCGAACCCGTCGAAGCCGATGACCACACCCTGCGCGACTATTGCAGGGCCTATGAGCTCATGCGCGCGGAACGCATGACGCAAGCCCGCGACATATTGCGGGAACTCGCCGGACAACGTCCCGGAGACGGTCTCGTGGCCATGCATCTCGCGCGCATCGAAAGGGGTGAAACGGGCGTCCTGATCCGTCTCGACAACAAGTAGAAGGGCATCATCCGTCGCCCGTGGACCTCTTCTCAGCTATCGCCCTGGGCGATGCGCTCCAGTTCGCCGAGGCGATGGATGACGATGCAGCCCTCTCGCACGCTCACCAGATCCTCGTTGCGCCAGGCGCTGAGCTGTCGATTGATGTTCTCGCGCGCCAGTCCGACATAGCCGCCAAGTTCGCGCTGCGACAGCCTGAGACCGATCAGGACACTGTCGCCCTCCTTGCGGCCGTAATCGCGCACGAGGCGGAGCAGGCCGCGTGCGATCCTCGGCGCCATGGTCAGCAGCACGCTGTCCTCGACCATCTCGGTGGTCCGCCTGAGCTTGGCGCAGAGCACGCCGAGTATCCGCCAGGTGATGCCGGGATGAGTTTCGATAAAGGCGAGCATGTCCTTTTTCTTGAGAACGAACATCTGCGAGGTCTCGAGACAGGTGGCGTCGGCGCTGCGCTCCCTGCCGTCGAGCATGGCCACCTCGCCGAAACAGTGTCCGGGCTCGATGAAGTTGAGCACGGCCTCCTTGCCGTCGGCGGAAACGTTCGAGATCTTGATCCGGCCCGAAAGCACGATCATGAGACTGTCGCCCGGATCGCCGCGCTGGAAGATCAGCTTGCCCGCAGGCATCTCGACCAGCGCACCATAGGCGATCAGCTCGTCGAGTTCCTCGTCGAAGAGCGAACCGAACAGATCGCTGTCCGCCAGTCCGTCGCGGATCTCTTCCTGTCGTTTGGCCAGCATGCGATCCCCCCTCCGATCGATCGTCCCAGCCGGCACTATAACAGCGTGTCGACGAAATGCCGACTGCCGTCGCCGAGGGGGCCGCCACGAAGGAACGCGGCGGAATCAGGCAGCCGCGCGCTGGCCCTCGACGATCTCGCGGGCCATGGCCAGGGCGATCCGGTGGGTGGGGGAGCCGGTGGCGGCGCTGCGCTCGAAGATCTGCCGCAGCCTGCGGCGTATGACCGGCAGATGGGCCACGGTCCGCTCGCGGTCGTAGCGCGGCGAGAGTACCTCCTGGGCGATATTGACGAGCCCGCCGGCATTGGCGACGAAATCCGGTGCGAACAGGATACCCCGTTCATGCAGCCTGTCGCCATGCTCCTCGCGATGAAGCTGGTTGTTCGCCGAGCCGGCGATGATGGCACAGCGAAAGCGCGGCAGCGATCCGTCATCGACCACGGCCCCGAGCGCGCAGGGTGCGAAGACATCGCATTCGACACCGGCGATCTCGCCGACCGTCACGCTCCCCGCCTTCAGTCGCGCCGTGGCCGAAGCCACCCGCCTCTCGTCGAGATCGGCGACGATGAGTTCGGCACCCCGTGCAAAAAGCCGTTCAGCGAGCGCCATGCCGACATTGCCCAACCCCTGGACGGCGACCCGCAATCCCCTGAGATCGCTCGCCCCGAGCCCGTGCGCCACGGCCGCCTCGATCGCCATCAGCACGCCATCGGCGGTGAAGGGCGAGGGATCACCGCTGCTGCCGGCTTCATCGCGGCCGAGGACAAAGCGCGTCTCGCGTCCGGCGAGCGCCATGTCCGCCGGCGTCGTGCCGACATCCTCGCCCGTGTAATACCGGCCCTTGAGGGTTTCCACCGCACGGCCGAAAGCGCGAAAGAGTGCTGGCGATTTCATCGTTGCGGCATCGCCCCGGATCACGCTCTTGCCGCCGCCGAGCGGAAGATCGGCCATCGCCGCCTTGTATGTCATGCCCCGCGAAAGGCGCAACGCATCGGTCAGCGCCTCGTCCTCGCTCGCATAGTTCCACATCCGGCAGCCGCCGACCGCCGGTCCGAGACGGGTATCGTGAATGGCGATGATCGCACGCAGACCGCTCGAACGATCGAAGAAATGACAGATCTCCTCATGATCGGCGAAATCGACCGCATCGAAGATGCTCATTTCAGCCCCTGCATCTTGTTCCACATACAGTGATTATATCGCGTCTTGCGAGAAATATCCTTGCCCGATTTCCACCGCATATCCGAGCCGGGGACAGAATCTGTCGCATCGCAGCCAAACATCGAAAGAAACTTGCGATGTCCTCATCAGAGTTGCAAACGGCCGCTCCAGAGGATGCCCACCGGGCGGTGATCTGGGTCACGACATGCGGATTTCTGCTATGGTAAACGATGTACACGAACGCCAATTGCCAACCTTTTCGCGAGGAGAACGCCATGACGGGTTCAGCACCCTCCCGTATCGCGATGGCCATGACACTTGCAGCCGCACTGATGGCCGGTTCCGCCACCTTCGCCGATGCCGGCGATGTCTATCTGTTCAACGAGGACATTCCGAGTGCCGAGGAAATCGCCCGGATCATGTTTCCCGCCCCGGAACGCCGCACGCGCGGCATCAAGGCCGGCGGGACGGCCTCCGGCGAACCGGAGATCCGCACGCGCGGCATCCTCTTCGAGACCGCCGCCCCGGCGCCCGCCGGCCGCTGGTCGGCCGATGGCGGGAGTGATCCGGCGGCATCCGCACCTGCCGGCTCGGGCGTCGGTTTCAACATCACCTTCGCCTTCAACTCCGCCGAGCTGACATCCCAGGCGCTGCCGGCGCTCGACGAGCTCGGCACCGCGCTCAACCTTCCCGA
>JAGREZ010000124.1:24603-26867 GCA_020446285.1 Geminicoccaceae bacterium | reverse complement strand
CATGGCGAACGATATCCGCTCGCGGGGATCGATCCGTATGACGGTTTGAACCGTCGGGTTGAATTCCAACCACTGGACTGACCGTTAAGGTGTGCAAACCGGTGACCGGACCGCGCCGGACGCGCTCGGTACTTGCATTCCGCGTCATCTGATTGGACAAACGGGGGCGGGATGATCGCCCCCGCATGTTCACCTGACCGGCATGTTCGCCGGCACCGGGCCTGCGAGGTCGGCTCAACGGAAACGATGGAGCATGTCTTGATCTTGCGAAAATCACGGGCTCCGGTCCTCGTCGCCTGCTTTCTCCTGTCGGCATCCGCTGCCGGCGCACAGACCCTGCAGGTCGAGGAGAACGAATGGAACCAGGCGCTCGCCCAGGGAACCGCGGCGGCCTTCGAGCGCTATCTCGTGAACTATCCGGCGGGACGCTTTGCAAGTGACGCCTTCCGCTGTTCCGTGGAGATCCGCATCGATCCCGGATCCGGCGGATGTTCCCTCAGGCCGGGCAGCGGACCTCCCGCCGCCCTGCATGTCCAGACCGGCCACTACGTCGCGAACCTTCCCTGAACGGTGCGCCCGGCCGTGCGCCGCCCGTTCCCGAACGCCCCCCTGGAAATTCCGAAGACCGGATCATGACCGCAATGCCGAAACGACATGCTCTCGCCGCGATGCTCCCGCTCCTCGTGCTGCTTGCCGCATGCGGCCGGTCGACCGGCGATGTGGGTCTCGTCGAATACAATGCGCCGGCGTCCGCCCCGGCCCTGCCGGCGCGCGAACTCGTGCGGGGGAGCGAGAGCGCCGCACTGCGCGGCGCGGTCGGCGATCTCGAACGCATGGGCTTTCAGGTGGATGCGGTGGATGAGAGCAACGGCCTGCTTACCGCCACCTATCTCGGCGATGCCGGACGATTCGTCGATTGCGGGGAACTTCGTCTCGGCAACGAGGGAAGTTTCCAGCCGGCCGCGGCGGCGCGTCTCAGCTTCAGGGCGTTTCCCGACCAGCCCTCATGGGTCGCGCTGCGGCACATGCGCCTCGATGCCCGCCTCATCGCCCGCACGCGAAGCGACGGTCTCGATACGAGGCTGAATGCCATGGCAGCCTATGTGCTGACCCGTACGGTCGACACGATCGGCAATGACGGTGCGGTTCTCGGCACCGTGCGCGAGACGATCAGTTTCGAGACCGGCGGGGTCGGGCGCTTCGACAACGGCACGATCTGCCACCCGACGGGCGAGCTGGAACGAACGGTCGCCGGCGCGATGGTCGCCGCTGCCGCAAGGGTGCCGACCAATCCCTTCGACCAGCCTCCCTATTCCGGCGAGGACGTCCCCCTGACCCCGCGCAGTCTGGCTACATCCCCGGGTGATCCGCAATCGACCGGCCCGGCCGTGGCGCCGGCCGTGGCGGATGTGCAGGGGGTGGATCCCGATACGGCCGCACAGGCCACCGCCGCAGCCACGGCAGCCGCCACCATCCCGGCACCCGCCACGGATATGGATGGAATCACCGAAAGCGAACTTGCCGCACCCGATGTCGAACCGGCCTCCGGCGGACGCCCTGACGGGTCGGGCGACCTCGCTGCCGGTGCCGCCGCCGCCGCGGATACGGGTAGCCAGGCGGGCGATACGGCTGCGGATGCCGTGGCGGGTGCTGCGGGTGCGGTTACGGCAGGCACGCTCCTGCCATCGGATACCGACGACACGGCAATGGCGGCGGAAAGCGCGGACGCGGCACCGGCGGCGGATATCGCCCAGGCTTCGCTCGGCACCCCGCAGAATTTTCTCGCATCGGAATCCTGTGCCGATGCCACGCTCACCACCGAAGCCAATGGCGATCTCCGCCTCGTCGGCTATGTCGCCGGCTCGGCCGAGCGCGACCGGCTGCTGCGCGGGCTCGTCGAGCGGGCCGGCGACGCATCGCTCAAGGACGAGACGCGGTTGCTGCCTTCGGGGTCCTGCGAAGCGCTGCGCTTTCTCGACGATGTGGCCGGCAGCAATATCGACGGTTTCTCCATTTCCCTGAAGGATCCTGGCGAAACGGTCGGCGAAGGCACCGAGGTCGAGCTCGTGGTCTCGCTTCCCGGCGACATGCGTTATTTCTATGTCGGCTATATCGAGGAAGACGGCCGGATCCATCATCTCGGCCCCAAATTCATCGATGGATCGGGTATCGGCGACCGCTTCCTCTACAGGACGGGACATATCGTTTCGGCACCGGCCGGAACGGAGATGGTCGTCGCGATCGCCACCAGCGACCAGACTCTC
>JAGREZ010000124.1:0-24477 GCA_020446285.1 Geminicoccaceae bacterium | reverse complement strand
AGGAAACGCGGTCCGTGCCGCGCAGGCTGAAGAAACCGTCGCCCGAACGGCTGCGACGAAGGGCGCTCGCCTATCTCCAGCGCTTTTCGACGAGCCGCGCGCATCTGCGCTTCGTGCTCCTGCGCCGGGCCGGACCGGAGGCGGAGCAATGGCAGATCGGGCGTGACGCGCTCGAACACCGGGTCGATGCGCTGCTCGACGATCTCGGCGAACTCGGGTTGATCGACGATCGACGCTACGCAACGGGTCATGCCCGAACTCTCGTCGAGCGCGGCAAGCCGCTCTCCCGCGTGCGCGCCGCTCTCGCGGCAAAGGGGGTGGACGGATCGCTCGTTGACGAGGCGCTTGGCGAGATCGCGCCGGACGTTGCCGAAAGCGACCTCGCCTCCGCGCTGCGCTACGCCCGCAAACGCCGGATCGGTCCCTATCGGATCACGGATGACACCGACGGGTTCCGCCAAAAGGAACTGGCGAAACTGGCGCGCGCCGGATTCGACTACGCAACGGCGAAGCGTGTCGTCGACATGGAGGAATCCGACCTCACGCCCTGAAACATGTTGACGGGCGGCATCGCGCGGATTTCCTCGCGCATGCGGATCGCTTCAGCTCTCGAGATCGACGACGGTTCCCCTTGGAACATCACCCGCCCCGCGCCGTCGACGACGCCGCTCGGCCGGCGCATCGGTGACCGGGCACAACTCGCCGGGACATGCGTCACCGGCAGGCCGTCCGTCGCCCGGCGCATAGGGACGAAAGGCGCCACGCCGGCGGCGCACGGGATCGAGCGCCGTTCCATCGGGAAGAATGATCTCGACCTTCGGCCCGCGATTTCCCATCTCGCCCCGTCCGGGTGCCGAGCGCGGGGACATCAACATGATGCGCCCCATGCAGGATCGGCAATTGCAAAATCCGGAAGACAGGCTAGCACGTCGACCTGTGTGAACCGGGATGTCCCGCGCGAGGATACCTACCGGAATGCTGCACTACCATTAACCAGTGCGTGAAATTTTACGAATTGATGGATTTCTCTGGTAGAGGGAAGTTTGGAACAGCGGTTCAGTTGACGGATGGCGCGTCCGGCCCGCACCGGTGGATGGAGACAGGATGAAGAGAGAGCTTTTCGGCACCGACGGCATCCGCGGTACCGCCAATACCCACCCCATGACCGCCGAGGTCGCGCTTGCCCTCGGCCGCGCCGCGGGCCAGATCTTCCGTCGCGGCGATCATGCGCATCGTGTGGTGATCGGCAAGGACACACGGCTCTCGGGATACATGATCGAGAACGCGCTCACCGCCGGCTTCACCTCCGCCGGGATGAACGTCATTCTCGTCGGCCCCATGCCGACGCCGGCCGTGGCCTTTCTCGCACGCTCGCTGCGTGCCGATCTCGGGGTGATGGTCTCGGCCTCGCACAATCCCTATGCCGACAATGGCATCAAACTCTTCGGACCGGACGGTTTCAAGCTCTCCGATGCGATCGAGGCGGAGATCGAGGCGCTGATGACGTCGATGGATGCGAACGGTCACGCAGCACCCGACAGCATCGGCCGCGCGACCCGCTACGAGGATGCCTCCGGCCGCTACATCGAGAGTCTCAAGAGCAGTTTTCCGCGCAAGATCAGTCTCTCCGGCATCAGGATCGCGGTCGATTGTGCCCATGGTGCCGCCTACCACATCGCTCCGGACCTGTTCTATGAACTCGGTGCCGAGGTGATCCGCATCGGCACCGCACCCGATGGCCGCAACATCAACGAGAACTGCGGTTCCACCCATCCCGACGCGGTGCGCAAGGCGGTGATCGAGAATGGCGCCGATCTCGGCGTGGCGCTCGACGGCGATGCGGACCGGCTCGTGCTGGTCGACGAGACCGGCGCCGATGTCGACGGCGACCAGGTGCTGGCGCTGATCGCTTCCGCCATGCAGGACCGGCGGATCCTTCGCGGCAATGCCGTCGTGGCGACGCTGATGTCCAATCTCGGCCTCGAGACCTATCTCGAAGGACGCGGTATCGAGCTTCTTCGAACCGCTGTGGGCGATCGCTATGTGGTCGAGAAGATGCGCGAACGCGACATCAATATCGGCGGCGAGCAATCCGGCCACATCATCCTTTCCGACTTCTCCACAACGGGTGACGGTCTGCTCGCGGCGCTGCAGGTCCTTGCCACCATGGTGGCAAGCGGGCGCCGGCTGTCGGAGGTGGGACGCTGTTTTCAACGGGTGCCGCAACAGCTTCGAAACGTGCGGATCGAACAGCGCATCAGCGTCGATACACCGGAAATCCAGCACATGCTCGATACCGAGCGAAGCCGTCTCGGACGCAAGGGCCGGCTGATCGTGCGTCCGTCGGGAACCGAACCGGTGATCCGCGTCATGGTGGAGGCCGAGGATCAGGGTCTGCTTTGCGACGTCATCGACACGGTCAGTGATGCCATCGACCGACATTCGCGCATGGGTTGATTTTAAGGCGGAACTTTTCTAGTCTGTGCGGCCGAACGTCCAGGGCAGGTTCGCATGACCAGATGGTTTCCCCTCTCTCCCCTGCTGCTTTCGGTTGCATTGGCCGCCTGCGCCTTCATCCCGCCCGGATCCGGCCTGACGCCGCGACCGGCGGACTCCGGCGATATTGCAGGCGGCGTGCCCGACCCGTTTTCGATCGAACCGGAGGCCGATGGACCGGCATCGGCAGGATCGGTCGCCTGGCCGGCCGTTGGTCATTGCGCCCGGCGACTCGATGCCGTTCTTGCCATGCCCCCCGAACAACGCGACGGCCTCGACCGGCGGAATGCACCCTTCGCCATTCTGCCGCTCGATGGTATCGTCGCCGACACCGCCCTTGCCGGTGTCGCGCGCGAACTCGCCATGCCGCTCGTCGATCGCGGTTCGGCCAGCGGCCATGCGTGCATTCTCGCCATCGGCCGGGCCGAACCGCAGCTTCCCCGCTCCAGCCGCAAGGTCTTCCGCACCGTC
This sequence comes from Geminicoccaceae bacterium, assembly GCA_020446285.1. Taxonomy (GTDB): domain Bacteria; phylum Pseudomonadota; class Alphaproteobacteria; order Geminicoccales; family Geminicoccaceae; genus JAGREO01. The sequence continues at coordinate 21,510 of JAGREZ010000124.1, read as the reverse complement.
CGCCTGAAATCATCCTTCCCCAGAGGCATGAAGAAACGGGCCAATCCCGAGGTCCGGCAGATCGAGAAGGCACTTTCCGAAGCGCGCAAGGATGAGCGCGCACGCCGCAAATCCGCGGCCGTGGCGACCGGCGATCCGGCCCTCGATCTCCTGGGTCATGTCGCCGGCGGCCTCATTGACGGCATCAGCGCATGGTTCGAGCCGAGCGAGGTGGAGGAACTCGAGGCGAGGCTCGCTGCCACCGATCCCTTCATCGAGGAACCGCTCATGTCGACCTACAGCTACACGCTGCAGGAGCTCGAAACACGACGGGAAGCGACGCTGCGCCTCGCTCTCGTCGAAACGGCGACGGGCCGCGGCTGGCAGTCGCGTTCGAGCATTCGCGAGCGGCGTTTCGTGGCGCTCAGCGACGATCGCCACCCGCAGGACCACACCACCCGGCATGGCCCCGCCTTCACACCCATGACCTCGACCGAACTCCAGATGTGGGAACGGCAGGCAGCCGTTCCGGATGAGGCGTTTCTTGCCCGGACAGTTGCCGGCTGGCTGGCCATGCCGGACCAGCCGCTTCCCCTCGAAGACCTCTTTCGCCGGGATACGGACATTGCGGCAGCGACGCCGGTGCCGCCAGCACCGCCGCTCATGGAAGAAACACCATCACGGACCCCTTCCGCGAATGATGCCGTCATCCGGCCCGCCGCCGGCCATCCGGCGGGAACCGTGCCCGCCCGGACCAGCCCGCCCGCATGGTCGGCCGGGCTCGTGAAGATCGGGGAACATGACGGTGCCGTCGCCTTCCATGTCAGCCGGGATCAGCTGATCGCGCCGGCGGACGCGCTGCCGGCATCGAGCATCGTCGAACTCGTCTATCCCGACGGAATGCTGGTCTACGGTCTCATTGAAACGACCGACGGGGAGAGCGGTCTCGCACGGATCTTCTCGCCCCGCGAAGCAGCACCCCTGCCCCTCGATGACGGCCCGCCCGGCGACCTGTCGGCGATGGACGCGGCCCCTGCCGGCACGCCGATACTCGTCGATGGCAGCGTGCGCGCGATCTGGCTCGGCAACGGAATGTACATTCCGTCCGGCCGGATCAGGCCGGAGGATTCGGCCGCAGGCAGGAAATCGCGGCGATGAGCCAGCCGAGGATCAGGAGACCACCACCGAACGGCGTGACCTTTTGAAGGATGGACGGAGCAGCGAATACGCCCGCCGCGAGACCGCCGGAAAAACCCGCGATGCCAAGGAGCCAGACGAGCGGCGCGAGCCAGCGTCCGGGTCGAAGTGCGAGGATCGCGAGAATGGCGAGCACATGCCACATGGCGTAGCGGACGGCGATATCGAGCCGGAGAGCATCGTCGCCCGACGCCATATGCGACGACGCCGCACCGGCGATAACGGCCAGCGCACCGATCAGCGCTGCCAGCGCCGCGATCACGCGGGTCGGTGGATCCTGCAGGGTCATCGCCATCGGCCGTTCACCTCATCATCGCCGGGTGCTTCCATCAAATCCGGCCCGCCGTCCCCCTTGCCTCGCATCGAGGCTGTCGGCATTTCGTCAACACGCTGCTAGGTTCTGCACAGGTTCGAACCATTGCAGGAAACAGACATGCCGCATGCCGCGACGCCCGTCGCCATCGAGGTCACGCGAGGCGGGACCGTCGAGAGCACACATCGCGTAATGGCGGCCATCGTCGACGTCTCGGGGCGGATTGTCGCGCAGGCCGGAAATGTCGAGCTCGCGATCTTTCCACGTTCGGCCATCAAGATGTTTCAGGCCATGCAGCTGATCGAGACGGGTGCCGCCGATGCCTTTTCCCTGACGAGTGAGGAACTCGCACTCGCCTGCGCCTCGCATGGCGGCGAGGAGATGCATGTGGATCGCGTACGGGCCTGGCTCGCCCGGCTCGGGCTCGATGCCTCCCGCCTTGGCTGCGGCGCCCATCGTCCGCTGAACGGCAGTGCCGCATGGCGGCTGGTTCGCGCCGGCATCGAGCCCGACCGGGCGCACAACAATTGCTCGGGCAAGCATGCGGGCATGCTGACCGTCGCCCGGCACATGGGCGAGCCGCTCGACAGCTATCTCGATGTCGATCATCCGGTACAGCAGCGGGTGCTTTCGACCCTGAACCGGTTTACCGGCGATGCCGTGCTGGACGGACCGGGAACCGACGGTTGCGGCGTGCCCACATGGCGCATCCCCCTTCGCTCCGTCGCGCTTGCCGCCGCACGTTTCGCAGTGGAAGACGGAGATGCGGCGCGGAGCCTGCGCGATGCCATGATCCGTCACCCCGAACTGGTCGCCGGCACGGATCGATGCTGTACTGCGGTGATGCGCGCGGCCCCGCATGTGATTGCCAAGACGGGAGCCGAGGGTGTCTATCTCGCTGCCGTTCCCGAACGTGGCATCGGGATCGTGCTCAAGGCCGAGGACGGAGCGAAACGCGCGGCGGAGACGGCCCTTCTCGACATTCTCGCACGATTAGATCTCGTCGATGATACGGCCCGCGACGCCCTCAGCCCCTTCATCCATCCGGTCCTGCGCAACACCATTGGCCACGAGGTCGGTGAAATCCGCGTGCGTGACGGCTGGCTCGGGCTTCACTGATGGCCATCATCGCCGGTGTTGACGAGGTCGGTCGCGGTCCGCTCGCCGGGCCGGTCGTCGCCGCCGCCGTCGTGCTGCTAGCACCGGTCGAAGGTCTCGGCGATTCGAAGAAAATCGGCCCGGCCCGGCGCCGGCGCCTCGATGCCGAGATCCGCCGCAGCGCCCATGTGGGTATCGCCGCCGCCTCGATCCGGGTGATCGAGGAGATCAACATCCTGCATGCGAGCCTCCTGGCGATGCGGCGCGCGGTCCTGCGCCTCGGCATCACGCCGGATCTCGTGCTCGTCGACGGCAACCGGGCGCCGGAACTGCCCTTCACCTGCGAATGCGTGATCGGCGGCGATGCGAGCGTGGCCGAAATCGGCGCCGCCTCGATCGTCGCCAAGGTGCTGCGCGACCGGCTCATGGCGAGGCTGGCGACGCGCCATCCCCCCTATCTCTTCGAGCGCAATGCCGGGTATGGCACGGCCGCACATCTTGAGGCATTGCGCACGCACGGCCCGACACCCCATCACCGGCGGGATTTCGCACCCGTCAGGAAATGTCTTGCCGCCGCCCCTTCCTGAGCCCGACCGCACGTCCGGCCTTTTCCGGCCATGGCAGCACCCGGTCGCGTTCGAAAAGCGCCTCGAGCCGCTCCATGGGGCCGGCGGCGAAGGCGCAGACGCGCGGGCCGGTCATGTCGACACAGGCCATCACCATCTCGCTCACACAGGCGATCCCGCCATCGGGGCGGACCATCTCGTGAAAGAGGTGGATCCGCTTGCCGTCGAGATCCAGGAGCCGCGTCCGCACCTCGACCTCGACTCCCTGCTTGACCTCCAGCGCGTAGAGAATGTGCGTCTCGAGCGTGTAGATCGAGCGCTTCTCCCTTTCGCGATAACCGGCATCCATGCCGATCCGGTCGATCAGCTCATCGGTCGCATGGCTGAATATCAGGAGATAGAAAGCCTCGTTCAGATGGCCGTTATAGTCGATCCAGTCCGCCTGGACGCGTTCACGGAACGCTGGTTGGATAGGGTCGCGCATCGTCACTCCGTCTCTGTCCGCCCGCCAGCATGGCATCGAGCCGTCCGGCCATGTGATCGGCCAGTCTGAGCGCGAGCGCAACCAGATTGAGGGTCGGGTGCGCGGCTCCGCCTATGGGAAAGACGGAGCTTCCGGCGATATAGAGATTGTCGACATCGTGCACGCGGCAATCGGTATCGACGACACCGAACCCCGGATCCGGATCCATGCGGGTCGTTCCGATATGGTGCGAACTGTTGCCATGCGGTGGAAAGGGCTCGCTGTCATCGGCGACCCAGTCCTCGAGTTGTGCGCGACCGAGCCCGAGACGGCCGATTTCGAGTGCGAGCCTGCGGGCGAAGGTCCGGACCGTGTGCCGTTCGAGCTCCGACAACCGCCAGTCGATCCGGGCGACCGGCAGGCCCAGGGCATCCCGTTCGCCAAGCAGCGTGACCCGGCTGTCGGGGTCCGGCACCTGTTCGACGATCACGCTGAGTGAATAGGCCGCACCATCCTGCGGCCGCCAGCCCGCGCGTTCCAGAAGCTCGTCGGCGATCCCGCCGAGATCGCCGGCGATCGCGGCGATATCTCCGCCGAGATCCTGCGGCATCTTTCCGCGCTTCGCCGCCCGGTAGATCCGCCGGAGCGCGCGTATGCCCGGCGGGCCGAACTGCCCGCCCGGATAGAACGCACCGTCGATGGCGGTCGTGCCGAAGGCCTTCTGTCTGTCGGGCCGAAGCGACAGCATCCCCTCGAACTCCTCGCCCTTCGCATTCGTCCAGTTGTTCAGGAATGCCGGAAGACGCTTCGAATCGCCCAGTCGCACCTGCATGGGTTCGTAGACCGGATGACCACTGAAATAGCGGCCTACCAGACCGTAGCGATTGCCGATGCCGTCCCGTTCCTGACGGTTGGCGGCGAGCAGCAGCCGGGCATTCTCGATCCCGCCGCAGGCGAGCACGACAAGACGTGCTTCCACCTCGAAGCTCCGGCCGTCGAGCGTCTTCAGGTCGAGCCTGGAGATGCGCCCGCCATCGAGCTCCATGTCCACGAGTGCCGCCTCCAGCAACACCTCGACATTTCCGGCGGCCGCAAGTTCGTCGCGATAGCGGTCGCCGAACATCGTCGGCGGGCTGAACCGCCAGAGCGCCGGCGCGAATGGGCCATCCTGCGGCCACAGCCCGCCTTCCGGCACCCCGTCATTCCACCGCTGCGTCCCGTCGAGACCGATTTCGCAGATCTTCAGCGCATCGGGTATAAAGGCCATGAAGGCGTCATGGGAAATCGGCCACCCGCTCGACGGCACCCAGTCCCGCCTCGCGAACTCCGCTCTGCTGAGCGGCCGCGAGCGCCCGCCCCAGTGGTTCGTCGAACCGCCGAACTCGCGAAGCCGCGCCGTTTCGGCGTCGAGGGGGAGACCGGCACTGTCCGCCCGATACAGCTGTTGTGACCGGTCATCGAAGCCGTCGCCGCCGGCCTCGACCAGCAGTACGGAATGATTGCGGCCCGACAGGCGCAACGCCATCGATATGCCGGCGGCACCGCCGCCGACGATGCAGATATCGACACTCTTCCTTGAACCCTGTGGAAGGGACTGGGCAACCTGGATCATGATGCTGCGACCTGCGAGACCGTGATGAAGTGAATGTCCGAAATCCTGCCGATGCCGCCATCAGCGTCCGAGCATTGCCGCCCAGAACGCATCCCGGGCCATGAAGCTCTCGGCGGAATCGTTCGGATAGGTGGCCAGGAACATGAAGGCGAAGCCGGGCATGCTGTTCATCGTCCCTTCCAGCGCATCATGGCCCATCGCCCGCACCCAGCTCGCCGCGAGCTGCTGATGCTCCGTCTTGCGGGAAAGCAGGAGAGCCATGGCATGAAAGGGCGAGGCGATGTCGCGCGGCTCCTTGAGCTGGAGAAGCACCCCCGTCAGAATGGAGCTGCACACCGTCGCATATTCGAGTATCGACCAGGAGCCTCCCTGAGAATGCCGCAGGCGATTGATGACCGCCGTGATCTCCTCGTTGGAGAGCATGGATCGCGCGCGTTGCCAGAAAAATCCGTCAAGGATCGCCGCGCGGTCCGCCCAGGTGAGATATTCCATACGCCCGGCGAGTTCGCCGACGATGTCGCGTGCCTGCTGCCAGCCATGCGGCAGCTGATCCTTCAAGAAGAGTTCATGATCCATGGGCAAGGGGGTCTCTGTCATTGAGTTGCATGTCGAACCTGTTTCGAATCGTGATTTCCGCCGGTTCATTCTCCCGGGTCACAGGGACCCGAATCCGCATGTCGACTGAAGACCCTGAAAACGGCGAGGTTTTCGCCTGCCGTCGGCTGATGAGACCGGAGCGCAATATAACCCGGAGCCAAATTGCTTCAAGGTTGATTTTTCATTGACTATACAACCAATGCGCGAAACCGCCGGATCCCGCCCCTCGCCGATGATCGCCCAGTTCCAGACGATCAAGGCGGAACATCCCGAAACGCTCCTGTTCTTCCGCATGGGCGATTTCTATGAGCTCTTCTTCGATGACGCGGTCGCCGCCGCACCCGCTCTCGACATCGCACTCACCAAGCGCGGCCGGCACGGCGACGAGGATATTCCGATGTGCGGCGTGCCCGTGCACAGCTCGGAGAGCTATCTCGAAAAACTGATCCGCAAGGGCTTCAGGGTCGCCATCTGCGAACAGATGGAAAGCCCGGAGGAAGCGAAGAAGCGCAGCGGCAAGACACTTGTTCGCCGCGACGTGGTGCGCATCGTCACGCCCGGCACCCTCACCGAGGAAAGCCTGCTCAGCGCCCGCGCCAACAACTATCTCGTCGCGGTGGCGACGGCGCGCGGCGCCGATCCGGCCATTGCCTGGGTCGATGTTTCCACCGGCGCCTTCCGTACGGAAGCCACGACCATTCAGGATCTCCCCGCATTGCTGTCGAGGCTCGATCCGGGCGAGGTGCTGGTCGCCGACGAGCCGAAAACGCTCGATGCGCTGCGCGAGCCCCTGAGCGACTGGAAATCACGCCTGTCGCGCACCGATCCGCAGAGTTTTTCGGGCGCGCGCGGCGAGAAGCGGCTGCAGGGCCATTTCGCGGTGACGACCCTCGACGGTTTCGGATCCTTCACCCGCAGCGAGATCTCGGCTGCGGGCGCCCTCCTCGACTATCTCGAACTCACACAGAAGGGCCTGCTGCCCCGGCTCGACCCGCCGCGACCGATGGAACACGGCTCGGCGATGCGGATCGACCCGGCCACGCGGCGCAATCTGGAACTCACCCGCTCCCTCGACGGCCAGCGCGCGGGCTCGCTGCTGGCGACCATCGACCGGACGGTGAGCAATGCCGGTTCGCGTCTTCTCGCCGAACGCCTGTCCGCGCCGCTTTGCAGCCTCGATCCGCTGCGCCGGAGACTGGCCGGGGTCGAGGCATTCGTCGAGACGGAAGAACTGCGCCAGGATGTCCGCCGGGATCTGCGGCAGATGCCTGATCTCGCGCGTGCCCTGTCGAGGCTCGCACTGGAGCGGGGCGGCCCGCGTGACATGATGGCCATCGGCACCGGCCTTGCGGTCGCTGCCCGGCTGCGCCGGCTGCTGGACGATGCGGCACCGGCGCTCGCACGCATGGCCGGCGACATCGAACCGCTGGACGGGCTGCGCGCGGAGCTGCTTTCCACCCTCGACGACCAGCCGCCGCTTCTGGCACGCGACGGCGGCTTCGTGCGCGCCGGAGCCGTCGAGGAACTGGACGAACAGAGACGGCTGCGCGACCAGAGCCGGCGGCTGGTGGCCGAACTCGAGGCCCGCTATCGCGAGGAGACGGGCATCCCCTCGCTCAAGATCCGCCACAACAACATGCTGGGCTTCTTCATCGAGGTCACCTCGACCCATCGCGCGAAGGTTCCGGAGACCTTTCACCAGCGACAGGGCATGGCGAGCGCCACACGCTATTCCACCGACGAACTCGGATCGCTCGAGGAGCGGATCGCCCATGCGGCGGAAAAGGCGCTCGCCATCGAACTCGCACTCTATGCGAAGCTGCGCGAGGCCATCACCGACCACGCCGCCGCAATCGCCCGGACGGCCGCCGCCGCTGCCGCCATCGACGTTGCCTCGGCGCTCGCCGAACTTGCGCGCGAGCAGGACTATGTCATGCCGCAGCTCAGCGATGGCGTCGAACTGGATATCGTCGAGGGCCGTCACCCGGTGGTCGAACAGGCACTGCGCCAGGGCGGAGAGCATTTCCAGCCCAACGGCACCCGGCTCGAGGGCGACGACATGCTGTGGCTGCTCACCGGCCCCAACATGGCCGGCAAGAGCACGTTTCTCAGACAGACCGCACTCATTGCGGTCCTCGCCCAGATCGGCAGTTTCGTGCCGGCGAAATCGGCTTCCATCGGCCTCGTCGACCGCCTGTTCAGTCGGGTCGGTGCCGCCGACGACATCGCAAGGGGGCGCTCGACCTTCATGGTGGAAATGGTCGAGACGGCCACCATTCTCAATCAGGCGGGCGAACGAAGCCTCGTGATTCTCGATGAAATCGGGCGTGGAACGGCCACCTATGACGGCCTGTCGCTGGCCTGGGCCGTGGTCGAGCATCTGCATGACGTCAATCGCTGCCGCGGCCTGTTCGCCACGCACTACCACGAACTCACCGCACTTGCGTCGCGCCTCGAACGCCTCTCGCCGCATTTCGTGCGGGTCAAGGAATGGAAGGGCGAGGTGATCTTCCTGCACGAGGTCGCCGCCGGCTCCGCCGACCGCTCGTATGGCATCCATGTGGCGAGGCTCGCCGGACTTCCGAAGATCGTGATCGAACGGGCACAGGACGTGCTGCAGAAACTCGAGGCCGGCGAGGCCAGTGCCGCCCCGGCACGCCTCGCCGACGACCTGCCGCTCTTTCGCGCGGCGCTGGAAGCGAGCCGAAAGGAAGAGGCAGCAGCCCCCTCGCCCGTTCTCGAACGCCTCGATGAGATCGACCCCAACGATCTCACACCGCGCGAGGCGCTCGAACTGCTCTATGAACTGAAAGCACTGAAGGATAACGCCTGACCGGCGCCGCTCCTCAGACGGAATGACTGATGATCGTCTCGCCCGTGACCGTATCACTCACCGGCGGCATATGCTCGTCGCTGATCTTCTGCACCCAGGCAGCCGCCTGTTCGATCGACCGCAAGGCGGATTCCCTGTTGTCGAATATGGCGATCGCCACGAGATCGCCGCCATTCTTGACGACATGGTAGCCCCGAAATCCTGGATTCTCCTTGAACACCGGAAGAAGCTCTTCTTCCGACAAGGCCCGCAATTCTTCGACCTTGGCGGGATCGTTGGTGACATTGTGATAACGTCTGACGCTGACAAACATGACTGGCTCCCCTCATTCATGGTGCGCAACACCGGGCGGCCAAGCCGGGACGCCATTCGACGGGAGACACCTGACCGGCGCCGCTCCTCAGACGGAATGACTTATGATCGTCTCGCCCGTGACCGTATCGCTTACCGGCGGCATATGCTCGCTGCTCAGCTTTTTCACCCATTCGGCGGCCTGTTCGTTCGACTGCATGGCGGAGGTCTTGCTGTCGAACAGGGTGATCGACACGAGATCGCCGCCATTCACGACCACATGATAGCCGCGAAAACCGGGATTCTCCTTGAGTACCGGAACAAGCCCATCCTCGGCCAAGGCCCTCAGCTCATCGATATTGCTGACATTGTGGTAGCGTCTCACACTGACGAACACGGCATTTCCTCCCTGTTAGAGTCTGCTCGACGTCAGGCCGTGACAACGAGCTTGGCCTCGCCGTTCAACGTGTCGCTCGCCGGCGGCATGAGACCTTCGTCAAGCAACGCGATCCATTCGGCGGCCTGCTTTGCGGAAGCCCGCGCCGATTCCTCGCTGTCATACAGACTGACGGTGACGAGATCGGTGCCGGACCCGATCCCGTAATAGGCTCTGAAACCCGGATTGCGCCTGAAGATAGGCACGAGTCCCTCCTCGCACATGTCCTTGAGCCGGTCGATATCGGGGACATTGTGATAGCGCCTGACGCTCGCAAACATCAGTTGTTCCTCCCTGAGTTTTAAATCAACGAGAGGGTAACACAAGAATGCGGAAAAGAAAAATTCTGAAATTTCTGGGAATCATATCAATTCAACTTGCGAATACTGTCTCAATACCAGTAACCCGCAGGCCAGCGCCAGCGCGGCGGGTGGGCAATGGCGGGCATGACGGCGTTGACCGGATGCGGATGCGCGAACGGATCGGCATCATCCTCGACGAGTGACATCAGCCGCTCGATTCGCTCCTGTGTGGAGGGATGGGTTCGCAGGAGCGACGGTTCCGGGATCCGCCGTCCCGGCATGACGATTTCCTCCCAGTACCGGCCCCGGCGCCGTTCGAGTTTGGCGAGTGCGGAGGCGAGACCCGCGGGATCGCGGGTGATGGTCGCGGCACAGAGATCGGCATCGAACTCGCGCGAGCGAGAGAGGGCAAGCTGCAGCAGACTGCCCAGCGTCGGCGCGAAGACCAGCAACAGCGCGCCATGCGGTGATACCGGCGTTCCGCCGAGCAGGACCAGCGGCAGGCTGACGAAGAGCAGGGCCATGCCGACGAAGGAGAGCATGCCCGTCACCCGGCTCATCACGTCGGCAAGGCCCATGAGCCAGAGGTCGCGATTGCGGATGTGGCTGACCTCATGCGCCAGCACGCCGGCAAGCTCGCGCCGGTTCATCGCGCGGATCATGCCGTCGGTGATGCCGATGGCGGCATCGTCGTGCCGGCCCACGGCGAATGCGTTGGGCGTCGAACTCGGGATGTAGAACAGGCGCGGCACCCGTTCGAGGCCGGCACGCCTCGCGATTTCCTCGACAAGGGCCATGCCTTCGGGAAACTGTTGCCGGTCGAGCCGCGTTGCCTTGTAGGCCCGCATCACCAGATCGGGCATGATCGACGGTGCGAACAGAAAGGCGAGGAAACTGCCGATGAGCGCCCAGAAGAAGCCCTCGCCGCCGAACAGCGCCAGCGCGCAGAGCCCCATCAATCCGGCCATGCCGAGCATCAGGAGAGCCGAGTGAAGCCAGTTGCGCCATTTGTGGCGCATCTGCATGGACTGATCGAAGCGCGCGCGCATGGTGCTGACGTTCCCATTGCCTGTTCGACACCGACCGAAGCTTGCGACAGAATGTGGTCCAGGCCGAAAAGCGGCGCAAGTCGGGAGGATGGAGGGCATGAAAGTCGTCGAGGGAGACATAACGGCGCTCGATGTCGACGCCATCGTCAATGCCGCCAATGAGAGCCTGCTCGGAGGCGGCGGGGTCGACGGCGCCATTCACAGGGCTGCCGGTCCGGGACTGCTCGAGGAATGCCGCACGCTCGGCGGCTGTGCCACGGGCGAGGCGAAGCTGACGGGCGGCCACGGACTTCGCGCCCGCTTCGTCATCCACACGGTCGGGCCGGTCTGGAAGGGTGGCGGCTGCCGGGAGGACGAGCTTCTCGCAAGCTGTTATACCCGCAGCCTCGAAATCGCCGCCGCGAAAGGACTGTCGAGCATGGCATTCCCGGCGATCTCGACCGGCGTCTACGGCTTTCCCGCCGAACGTGCGGCACCGATTGCCATCCGTACCGTATCGGCCTTCCTCGGCAAACGCCCCTCCGCCCCGGCCGTGACATTCTGCTGTTTTTCAAGGGAATCGGCCGACCTGCACCGGTCCGCCATCGGGAGAATGCCTGCATGAACCGAACGGCACTGATCGCGGTCGACTGGGGAACGACGAGTTTTCGCGCCTTTGCCCTTTCCGGCACCCTTTCCGGCGAGGAAACGATCATCGCGCGGACGCAAGCGCCCGCCGGCATCATGCAGGTCGCGGACGGCGCGTTCGAAACGGTGCTCGAGGAACAGTTGCAACGCCTCGACGCCGGGGCGGACGTTCCCGTCATCATGAGTGGCATGATCACCAGCCGTCAGGGCTGGATCGAGGTGGACTATCTCCCCTGCCCCGCCGGCGGCGACGAGATCGCATCCGCCCTTCACCGCCACGAGACACGGGCCGGTCGCACGGTGCATCTCGTTGCCGGCCTGATCGACAGACGCGAGCCGGCGCGCCCGGATGTGATGCGCGGCGAGGAAACACAGATCCTCGGTGCCGTCGACGAAACGAGCGACCGCTCGCTTGCGGTCCTGCCCGGCACGCACAGCAAGTGGGCCGAGGTCGGATGCGGCCGGATCCTGCGCTTTTCCACCTACATGACGGGCGAGCTCTTCGCCGTGCTCCGCCAGCATTCGATCCTCGGCAAGCTGATGGAGGGCGACGATGAGGACGAAGCCGGTTTCGAGGCGGGCGTGCGCGCTGGGCTCGCGAGCGAGGGCGGGCTGCTGCGCGATCTCTTTTCCGTGCGCACGCTGCCGCTCACAGGTGCGCTCGCCGCCGGGGCGACCGCTTCCTATCTCTCCGGACTGCTCATCGGTGCGGAGATCTCGAGCGCGCGTGCGGTCCATCGAGGGCTGGATGCACCCGTGATGCTCATCGGATCCGACCGGCTCGTCGCCCGCTACGGGCAGGCGCTCGCCCTTGCCTCGATCCGCTCCGAACGGGCACGGGACGATGCCGCGGCATGGGGCATGTTGCGTATTGCCCGGTCCTGCGGCATCGTCGGCTCATGATGTTCGAAAGGCCCGGTCCTTGCCCCTGAAATCCGCCAATCTCGCCCTTGTCCGCCAATGCATGCGCGAGCTTCCGCTCGTCGCCATCCTTCGCGGACTTCGCCCTGCCGAGGCTGCCGACATCGGTGCCGCACTCGTGAAAGCCGGGTTCCGGCTGATCGAGGTTCCGCTGAATTCACCCGATCCGCTCGAGAGCATCCGCATCCTCGCCGATGGTTTCGGCGATGAGGCGGTCATCGGTGCTGGAACCGTCCTCGACCCCGCCGATGCAGGCCGTATCGCCGATGCGGGCGGCAGGCTCGCGGTAATGCCCTGCTTCGATCCCGAAGTCGTCGCCGCCGCGAACCTGCGCGGCCTCGTCACAGCTCCCGGCGTGGCCACGCCAAGCGAGGCGTTCGCCGCCCTTCGCGCACGCGTCGACATTCTCAAGGTCTTTCCGGCCGAAGGCCTTCCACCCGAGGTGGTCAAGGCGTGGCGCGCCGTGCTGCCGGCATCGGTCGATCTCCTGCCGGTGGGCGGGATCACGCCCGAGCGGATGGAACCCTATGTCCGTTGCGGTGCCAGCGGCTTCGGCCTCGGCTCCGCGCTTTACAAGGCAGGCATGAGCGCCACCGAGGTCGGCGGGCGGGCAAGGGCATTCGTCGAGGCGTGGCGCGGGATCAGGCCCTGAGTTCGACAGGCCGGTGAAGACCGTCCATGTGGATTCCGTCGGCAAGCCGCCTGGCATAGGCTTCAAGTGCGCGTTGCAGCGGAATTTCCTCGAACCGCAGGAGTTCATCGTCATCGAACACCGGGAATCCGTCGGCATGGACGGAAGGCGGCACCCGCAGGAGTCTTGCCGGTGCGACCGGCACACCGCCTCCATCCGGCGAAACGCGGTCCACCCCGTGCGCGTGAAGGCCGGAGCGGATCGCCCGCACGAACGCGGCGGCGTCGCCTTCGCCGGAAGCCCGGCCGCCGCGCAGGAGTTCGCCCAGAATGCGGAGCATCGGATCGTCGGCGGGAATGGATGACGGGGTCCACATGGACGTAGTAGTAACCCGGCATGGTTAATGAAAGATTGATACGAAATCACACCGGCGAGGAAACCATCCATGATCGATCTCTACTACTGGCCGACACCCAACGGCCACAAGGTCACGATGTTGCTCGAGGAGACGGGCCTCGACCATGACATCAAGCCGATCAATATCGGCAAGGGCGAACAGTTCGACCCGGCGTTCCTGAAGATCGCGCCCAACAACCGCATGCCGGCCATCGTCGATCACCAGCCGGCCGATGGCGGTGAACCGATCTCCCTGTTCGAATCCGGCGCCATCCTTCTCTATCTAGCCGAAAAGACGGGGAAATTCATCCCCGCCGACATTCGCGGCCGCGGCGAGGTGCTGCAGTGGCTCTTCTGGCAGATGGGCGGTCTCGGACCCATGGCCGGCCAGAACCACCATTTCGTGACCTACGCGCCCGAGCGCATTCCCTATGCCATGGATCGCTATGTCAACGAGACGAACCGGCTCTACGGCGTGCTCGACAGGCGGCTGGCGGATCGCGCGTTCGTTGCGGGTGATGACTACACGATCGCCGACATGGCGAGCTATCCCTGGATCGTGCCGCACGAGAGGCAACAACAGAAGCTGTCCGATTTCCCGCATCTCGAACGCTGGTTCCGCGCCATCGAAGAGCGGCCGGCAACGGTGCGCGCCTACGAGATCGCCGATCGCTACAGGAAGCCGGACGAGCAGACCGTCAACGAGGAATCGCGCTCGATCCTGTTCGGCCAGACGGCGGCCTCCGCCACCCGTCGCTGACCGTCAGGTCCCGCCACCGCGAATCCGTTCGGTCCAGCTGGCGAGCGCGTCCAGCGTCTCGTCGCTGACATGATGCTCGAGGCCTTCGGCGTCATGAGCCGCGACCTCGCGTGACACGCCGAGGGCCTGCAGGAAGCCGAGGACGATCCGGTGCCGCCTTCGACAATGCGCCGCGAGGTTCGAGCCCTCCTCGGTGAGGAATATGGAGCGATAGGGTTCCGTGTGGACGAGTCCGTCGCGTTGCAGGCGGCGCACGGTATTGTTGACAGTGGCACTGGTCACGCCGAGGCGCTTGGCGAGATCGACCACCCGCGCCTCGCCGTTCGCGTCGATCAGATCGGCGATCAGCTCGACATAATCCTCGGCGATCTCCGATCGGTGATCGGCCCGTATGCGACCGAAACGGGCAGCCTGCTCGGCGGCCTTGGCGAGCTTTCCCGGCATCGAACGAAGATGTCCCCCCAATCGGCTCTCGTCGCGCACGGACCGGTCAGTCGGCCACGGTTCCCGGACTTCCTGCAACGCCGGCGGAGCGACTCCCCGCCAGACGGCGCGCGAGCCATCCATAGCGCGGCGCGAACAGCATGACCACAGCCAGCATGAGCCCCGCCGTCACGGCCATCGCACCGGCGACATTGAACGCATGACCATAACCGAGCCAGAGCGGCACGAACGCCGCCAGCACATAGCCCGAAAGGGCAGCAGCCACGGCCGCCACCACACTCAGGACGACCTGCATGGCGAGATGATCGGTCAGATGCCGGGCGATAGCCGGCGGGCAGACGAACATGGCGATCACGAGGATCGATCCGACCGCATCGAATGCCGCCACCGCGGCCAGTGCTGCGAGCAGAACGAGCCCCGCCGAGACGAGACCGGGCGAGAAGCCGAGCGTCGCCGCGAGACCCGGATCGAAGGTCGTGATCCTGAGTTCCTTGAAGAATGCCACGACCAGCACGGCGATCACCAGCACGACCACGGCGAGGCGGGCAATCTCTCCGGGCGTGGTCGCGAGGATCGCCGGGTCGAGCAGATCCCGGATGCTTGCGGGCTCCAGCCAGACCGTTCCCTCGATATTGCCATAGAGTGCGTGCTGCACGTCGATATGGACATTGCGCGCCTCGCTCCGTTCAAGAATGAGCACGCCGGCGGCGAACATCGAGGTAAAGACGATGCCCATGACCGCTCCGCTCTCGAGACCGGAAAGCCGGCGCACGAGTTCGATCAGCGCCACCGCGACGATCGCCGCCGCCCCGGCCCCGAGCAGCATGGGCCAGGTGGAGGTCGTGCCCGACAGGAGAAATCCGATCACGATTCCCGGCAACACGACATGGCTGATGGCGTCGCCGAGGAGGCTCTGCCGGCGCAGAACGAGGAAATTGCCGGGAATGGCACAGGCGACGGCGGCCAGCACCGCGAGCAGGATGGCAGGCATGTCGAGTTGCAGGAAGTCGATTCCATCGATCCCGGCCATCTTCAGACACCCCCGGTCCGAAGGGATGCCTCGACTGTCCGCCGGTCGAGCTCGGCGACCAGATCGCCGGGCAGGACCTCCTCGATGAACCGCATGGACCATTCCCGGCAGGCGAAGGCGTCCTCGGGATAGTCGAGAAGATAGCGATCCCAGAGCGCCTGGTCACGTTGCACGAGCCGTGCCTGCGAAAGGCCGCCTGTCGTGGCGTTTCCCGCTGCGTCCATCCATCCCCGGCGAAGGAGCAGGACGCGCGAGAGCGGTTGTGACACGGACCGGCGCGTCGCGAGTGCCAGCAATCCCTGCCGTTCGGCGATGGTCATGCGATGGCGAACGAGCGCGATCATCGCCACGACAAGCCCGCGCTTCGGTGCGAACAACAGGCTGAAGACGAACAGGGCCGCAAGCGTGAGAACGATGACCGGCCCGGTCGGCAGATCGGGTGCACTGGCCGAGATGGCCGCACCGACATAGGCTCCGGCGGCGGCGATCAGTGCTGCTGTGAAAACCATGGGCGCAAGACGTCTCGACCAGTAGAGCGCCGCAGCCGGCGGAATGACGAGGAGGGCGACGATCAGCACGAGTCCGACGGTCTTGAGGCCGATCACGACCACGCCGGTGACAAGGCTCATGATGAGAAGGTCGAGCAACCGGACCGGCCAGCCGCCCGCCCGGGCGAATTCCGGGTCGAAACAGACCAGGCCCAGCTCCTTGAACAGAAGGATGGTGACGACGAGCAGCACGAGGGCGGCAATGGCGATCATCTCCGCCTCGAAGCGGAGCATGCCGGCGGTTGCCCCGAGCAGCATGCCTTCGAGCCCCGCCTGCCCCGCCGTCGGCAGGGTCTGGATGTAGCTCAGGAGCACCATGCCCAGACCGTAGAACGTGCTGAGCACGACGGCGATCGCGCTGTCCTCGCCAAGCCGGTCGCTGCGTCTGACGAGATCGACCAGAACGACACCGGCCATGGCCGAGAGCGCGGCACCGGCAAGGATGAAGGGCAGCGAGCGGCCCGCGCCAATGAACCAGAGCGCGGCAATGAACCCGAGACAGACGCCCGGCAGGGTGGCATGGCTGATGGCGTCGCTGACCATCGCCCGCTTGCGCAGCAGTGCGAAACTGCCCGCCATGCCGGAAGCGGCGCCGAGCATGGCGGCGCCGATGCAGACGATGGTGGTGTTGTAGCCGCCCTGCAGCAACAGGATCGGCAGCAGTTCCCCGATCATCCCGAAAGCCGGAGCCCGGAGAGCTCGCCCGGGGCGAGCCGTCCGCCATAGGCTTCCTGCAGGTTTTCGGCGGTGAACACCCTGTCCACGGGACCGGCGGCGAAACTGCGCATGTTGAGAATCAGCACATGGTCGAAATGGCGCGACACCGATTGCAGATCGTGATGCACGCAGAAGACCGTGCGACCGTCCCGGCGCAGGCGGCGAAGAATATCGAAAATGACGCTCTCGGTCGCCGCATCGACTCCGACGAGGGGCTCGTCCATGAAATAGACGGAAGCCTCCTGGGCGAGTGCACGGGCGAGAAAGACCCGCTGTTGCTGGCCACCGGAAAGCTGGCCGATCTGCCTGTCGGCAAACGCCTCCATGCCGACATCGGCCAGATACCGCCTGGCCCTGGCGAGATGATGGCGACGCACCGGACGAAGCCAGCCGATACGGCCGTAGAGGCCCATGGCGACGACATCGAGTGCCGTGGTCGGAAAGCTCCAGTCGACGGCCGTTCGCTGCGGCACATAACCAATCCGCCCGCGAACCTTGCCGGCAGGCTCGCCTAGCAGTTCGACCTTGCCCGAGACCCTCGGTACCAGACCGAGAACGGCCTTGAGGAAGGTCGATTTGCCTGCACCGTTGGGGCCGACGATGGCGACGAGCCCTTCTGTGGGACTTCGGTAGGAAATGTCCCATAGCGCCGGCTTGCGATCATAGACGACCGTGAGCCCGCTTACCTCCAGCGCCGGCGGAATGTCCGGAGTATCGCCCTGCGGCAGAAGGTGAACCGCCGCCGTGCTCCATCCGGATGTCCCGCGCCCGTCCATCAGCTCCCGGCTCCGAGCCTGCCCTGCCAGCCGCGTTCGGGAACGGTGCCGCCAAGCGCGGAGGCAATGGCCGTCGCATTGTGGTCGATCATGCCGACATAGGTACCCTCGTAGCTGTTCGGAGCACCCATCGCATCGGAGTAGAGCGAACCGCCGACGGAAATCCCGTGCCCGCGCGCAGCACAGCCCTCGACCAGCGCCATGATGTTGCGGCGCGGCACCGAGCTCTCGACGAACACGGCACCGACCCCGCGTTCGACCAGCATGTCGACGAGCGTCTCGACACGCTGCAGGCCGGCCTCGCTTTCCGTGCTCAGCCCCTGAATGCCGACGACCTCGATGTCGTTGGCACGGGCGAGATAGCGAAACGCGTCATGCGCGGTCACGAGAATGCGGGACCGTTCGGGAATACTCGCCAGCACCTCGCGGACATAGGCCCCGAGACCGGCGAGCTCATCCAGATAGACCTTCGCACGTTCCTCGAAAAAGGCCCGCTCATCCGGCTCGACCCGAGCAAGCGCATCGACCACCACCGGTACGATACGGCTCCAGATCGCCACATCCATCCAGATATGCGGATCGAATTTGCCATCGTAATCAGGATGGGAAAGCAGCATCTCCGGATCGAGTTTCTCGCCCACCGCCACGACGTTCTGGCTTCTTGCGAGACGTTGCAGCAGCGGTTCGAGCTGCGGTTCGAGATAGAGGCCGTTGTAGAGAACGAGATCGGCCCGCCTGAGGGTGACGATGTCGCTTCGCGTCTGCCGGTAAGTGTGCGGATCCACCGCCTCGCCCATGATGGATTCGACCATCGCCCGCGGTCCCGCGACATTGCGCACGACATCGGCGATCTGCGCCGTCGTCGTCACCACCCGCAAGGGTGCCGCCGCAGACGTGGTTCCCGCTGCCGACATGAAGAACACCAGCCAAAGGACTGCCAGCCGCAACACACTCAACCTCCGCCCGCTCAACGCGCATCAGACATCATTCGGTTATCCATCATGTTAGTTTGAGCTAACTTTATTTTCAAGTGCTATGTTTCATGGTGCAGCAGGCACGGCCGCACATCTGCCGCGAACGGTTGATCCCTTCCCGACCCGGGTCTAATTGTTGCGTGCCCCCGACTGACAAGCTCCGGAGTCCGCATGCGTGTCACCCAGATCTGGACGTCGATCGCGGATGCCGGCCGGGATCTTCTGCGCGGACGGCTGACGGCGAGGCGAACCAGTCCCGAACAGCTTGCCGCCGACCTCCTCTCGACCCGCGGCGATGCCGTCGGCGCGGCACTCGCGCATGAACTGGTCCAGCAACTGGCAGGCTCCGGCGGCGATACCCGCATCGTCTTCCTGCGCTATCTCGCCCGATCGCTCGAGGTCGATCCGGCACGGATCAACGAAGCCGCGGCCGGCTATGCCGCCGATCCGACGGCTGCCCGCCTCGCCCGCCTGCGCCACGCCGTCGAGGCGCCACGCATGGAACTCTTCCGACGCATGAACATGGCGCCCAACGGCATCGGATCCCTCGTTTCACTGCGCGAGTTCCTGTTGCGCAATCTCGCCGATCACCCGGAATTCAGCGCCGTCGATTCCGACATGCGCGAACTGCTCAAGGGTTGGCTCAATCCCGGATTTCTCAGTCTCGTGCGGATCGACTGGAACAGTCCGGCCTCCCTTCTCGAGAAGCTCATGCGCTACGAGAAAGTACAGAAAATCCCCAATCTGGAAGCTCTTCGCAGGCGCCTCGGCCGCGACCGGCGCTGCTTCGCCTTCTTCCATCCGGCATTGCCCGACGAACCGCTGATCTTCGTGCAGGTGGCCCTCGTCAGGGGAATGGCCGCCAGCGTCCAGCCGCTGATCGAGCCGACCAGCGAAATCGGCGATCCGGCTGCGGCCGACACCGCCATATTCTATTCCATCAGCAACTGTCTCGATGGTCTGCGCGGCGTGTCCCTGGGGAACTTCCTCATCAAGCTCGTTGTCGGCGAGCTCTCGCGCGAGCAACCCGCGCTTCGCACCTTCGCCACGCTGTCGCCGGTGCCGGGATTCCTCGAATGGTATCGCGAGGCGGCCGTGAACGGTCGTCTCGACACCGCCGACAATGCACGCCTCGAGCGCCTCGAACAGCCGGACTGGGTCGACGACGAGACGTTCTCCAGCGAAGCGAAGCCACATCTCGAAGCACTCGCCGCACACTATCTGATGCTCGAAAAACGAAAGGGCCGCGCACGCGACCCCGTCGCCCGCTTTCACCTGAACAACGGAGCGCGACTGGAGCGCATCAACTGGCTCGGCGACACATCCGTCAAGGGCCTCGGCGAATCAGCCGGCGTCCTTGTGAACTACCGCTACGATCTGGCGCATATCGAGCGCAACCATGAGGCTTTCGCCAATGACGGAACGGTTGTCGCCTCGTCCGCCGTCCGGTCCCTCATCCGCCCGCTCGCGGGCGACGACAGCTGACACCAGCCCGCAGGCCGGCGCTGGTCTGCCGCCGCCCTCAGCCTGTCATTCGGCCTTCGGCTCCTCCTCGACGGCCTGCTCGCTGCCGTCGATGTTGAAGCGGGTGATGTCGGCACCGTCACGGATATCCTCGAGCACCTCGGTCACGGATTGCGCCGCGAGCTCCTGACGCAATTGCGGTTCGAGTTCCTCGAAGGTCGGTTCGGTCGTGCGCTTGTCCTCGACCAGAATGACATGCCAGCCGAAATCGGTCTTGACCGGATCGGCCGTGTGCGTGCCGGGCTCCATGGCAAAGGCGGCATCACCGAACTCGGGCACCATCGCACCACGCTCGAAATAACCGAGATCGCCGCCATCGGGACCCGACGGCCCGGTGGAGTGCTCCTTCGCGAGTTCGGCGAAATCCGCGCCCTCCTCGAGCTTGACGATGATCTCGCGGGCTTCTTCCTCGGTCTCGACGAGAATATGCCGGGCCTTGACCTCCTCGGTGGCGAATCCGGGCATCCCCTTGCGCGCCTCATACGCCGCCTGCAATGCCTCGTCGGTGACCTTCGCGTCGATCGCGCGGGCGAGATAGGCCTGACGCAATACATCTTCCTGCGCCCGGCGCACCGCTTCGGCCACTTCCTCCTCGTCACCGATGGATTCCTTCTCGGCACGCTGCAGCAGAAGCTCGCCATCGACCAGACGCTGGAGGAGGGGCTCGTAAACCGCCTCGACCGGCATCTGACGGTACTGTTCGGGCAGGGCCTCGTAGGACGCGACGAGATCGGCGCGGGTCAGTTCCTCGCCATTGACGATGGCAACGACCGCGTCGCCATCAGCGTCCTGGGCAGCCGCCGAAAGACCACAAAGACTCGTGGCCGCGACAAGGGCGGCGACAAAGGCTGCATTTCGCATGAAAGATCCTATTGGCTGAAAAGTCCGCACCTCCGCCGTCGGGCAGAGGGCAAGGGGTGATACCGCTCATGCGCATCAAGCCACATCCAGGGACTGTAGACAACAACGCGCTCGGGATCGGCACGGTCAGGAAGGACAGTCGGCGGCCTCTTCGCGATTGGTGGTGAAGCTGCCATCGACCCGACGGTAATGGATCGCGGTGACGACCGCCGATGTCGCCGACCAGGGCGTATACTGGACACAACCGTCGGTCGTTTTCGAGACAGGCACCATATAGACACCCCGCCCCACATCGATCGCCCCCTCGGGTGGCGAGGCCGGCGCGCTCGCGGGCCGCATTCCGGAACTCTCCGCCTCCGTCATCGCCCCCTCATCCCCGATACCGGTCACGGACGAACCGCAGGCGGCGAGAACCGCACCCAGAAAACCGCCTGCCATCCAGTTCCGCATCCGCATCCGCACCTCCGCTAGTGCATCGGCGCATTCACTCCGTTCATTCGCCAATACACTACCTCTTGTTTTTGCATCAATTTGTCCGGACAGATCCGTACGATCTGTCTGGATC
>JAGREZ010000123.1:3973-9795 GCA_020446285.1 Geminicoccaceae bacterium | reverse complement strand
CCGGCCATGCTGCAGCTCATCTTCGGCACCCCGCTGAAATGGGTCGTGATGCTTGCACCAATCGGCTTCGTCTTCTTTCTCGGCGCCCGCGCCAGCAAGATGAGCGCCAGCGCGGCACAGATGACCTTCTGGGCCTTTGCCGTGGCCATGGGCCTGTCGCTCGCGAGCATCTTCGTCGTATTCACCGGCGAGAGCATCGCCCGGGTGTTCTTCATCTCGGCCGCGACCTTCGGTGCGATGAGCCTCTACGGCTACACGACCAAGACCGATCTCTCGAAGTTCGGCTCGTTCCTGTTCATGGGCCTCATCGGCATCATGATCGCCAGTGTCGTGAACATCTTCATCGGCAGTTCGGCCATCCAGTTCGCCGTGAGCGTGATCGGCGTTCTCGTGTTCGTCGGCCTCACCGCTTATGACACCCAGGCGATCAAGGAAGAGTATGTCGGCGGGCTCGAATATGCCGGCGGTGACATCGTCACCAAGGGTGCGATCATGGGCGCCCTTCGCCTCTATCTCGACTTTATCAATCTCTTCATGATGCTGTTGCAGCTGTTCGGCAATCGCGAGTAATCGCCACCGGCAGACGGCATCGTTCAGCCGCTCGATGAATGCACGGGCCCGTCTCGAAAGAGGCGGGCCCTTGTGTTTGTGGCATCACGCACCACCAGGCGCGTGCGGTTTCCGGGCACTTCAGAGCGGCGGCGGGAGATCGCCGATGCAGGCGGCGCGCAGGCGATCATCCGCGCCGACATCCTGCGGATGACCGCGCAGCACGATCCGTCCGTGACTCATGACCCAGACCTGGTCGCACAGTTCCAGCAACAGGTCGGGATACCGGTCGGCGACGAGCAGGGTCATGCCGTCACGATGGAGTGTGCGGACCAGTTCCACCGCTCGCTCCACTCCGAGATCGAGCGAAAGCTCGTCGATCAGGAGGAGTCTGGGGCGCGAGACGATGGCGCGTGCAAGGTCGACCACCCGGCGCGCACGGCGGGCCAGCGAGGTCATGCGCAGCGACCAGAGCTCCTCGAGTTCGGGCAGGCGTTCGAACAGGAAAGCGCGGCGCTCGCGGTCGATCCTGCGGCCGCCCTGCCCCAGCATCACATGGTTCTCGGCGGAGAGATCGGCAAAAAGCGGCGGATGCTGACAGGCGCATGCGATCCCGTGTGCCGACCGTTCCTCGGGCGAGGCGAGGGTCAGGTCGACATTGCCCAGAGCCATGCGGCCGCGACCGATGGGCTCGGTGCCGACGATGAGATGGAGAAGCTGTGACTTGTGGGCATGGGATCCGCCGAAGAGCCCGCCGATGCCCCCTTCGACCAGCCGGATGCTGACATCCCTGACCATGTGCATGTCCGTCCGTGGCCGGGCACTGACACCGTCGATCCGCAGGAAGTAGGTCATCACGCGGCCACCTTCGGCGAGCTGCCGGTGAAGGCCTGTATGGCGGCGTGATTGCCCGTGAGATCCTCGAGCGCTCCCGAAGCGACGAGATGTCCGCGCTGAAGAACGAGAAACCGGTCACAGAGGGGACCCAGAACGTCCAGCTGTTCATCGACGATCATGAGGGAGACGGCCTCGGCGGCGATATCCTTGAGCACCAGCGAGAGATCGTGACGCTGTGCGCGCGGCAGCCCCGAAAAGGGCCGGTGCAGCAGCATCAGACGGGGACGCTGGCAAAGCCCGCGGGCGATCTCGGTGATCTTGAGCTGTGCTGGCGTGAGCGTGGAAAGCCGTTCATTGGCCACGCCCTGCAGGGAGCAGAACTGCAGGATCGCGGCAATGTCGCCTCTCTGGCTCTGGTCGAGCGCCTTGCGGCCGCGCAGGAGAAGCTGCAGCGGCGACCGGTCGACGAGCTGGATGGCCATTGCCAGCCAGTCGAAGACGGTAACATCGGCGAATGCCGGCGCGGGATCGCTGACGAGGACGAGACCCAGCCGCATGCGGGCATCAGCCTCGAGCATCTCGATCTGCTGGCCGTCGAACAGGATCGAGCCGCCGCGCGGCATGCGCCGTCCGCCCAGAAGATCGAAAAGGTCGCTCTTGCCGCTCCCGGTGGGGCCGATCACACCAAGAAGCTCGCCCGCATCGACAGAAAAGCTGACCGGGCCGAAAAGATCACCCGACGCCCGTGTGAAGGCCAGTTCCTCCACGCTCAGCCGCACCCGGCGAAGGACCGGATCCTCGCCGCTCATCGGGCTGCCCAGCGCGACTTGCCGATCCAGACCGCGAGAGCCAGCCCCAGCAATGCTACCGCCAGAGTCGGATCGGGCAGGCCGGGGGAGACGAGGCGGACGATCGCCGGCAGGAGTATCAGCGGCAGCGCCACGATCAGAAGGTGGCTGAGCCGCGCCTGCCCGCCGATCATGATGACCGCCGCCACACCGAGTGCCGTGACCAGCCTCGCATCGCCATCAGCGACAGCAATCGGCGACCAGCCGACGCGATCGAGCAGAACGGCGCCGATCGCGGCAACAGCTCCCCCCGCCGCGGCAAGACCGAGCTGCAATCTGCGCACCGGCACACCGAGCAGGATCGCACGCGCGCGCCGGTCATCCAGGAGACGCAATCTGAGCATATCCGCGGCGATCGACCGCGACAGGGCAAGCAGCACGAGCAGGGCGACGACAGCAACGGCCGAAAGCCCGGCAACCCCCGACATGTCGATGACCGTCGCCCGCGGCACACCGCTTGTCGCTTCCAGCAGGAGAACGGCCGCGACGAGACTGGCGGCGAGCGTGACCACCTTGGGCAGGCCCTGGGTGAGAATGACGAGAAGGGCCGTTGCCACGGCGGCAAGCGGCACCGCCAGCGCCGGCGACCATCCCGGCAACAGCCAGCCCGATACCTGACTGCAGAGCGCAATGACGCCGACGAAACCCAGAATGCCCGTGTCGGCAAGACCCAGCACGAAATAGGCTCCGGCCACCAGCAATATGATGCCTGATGCATGAAGCAGCGGGCCCGCCCCGGCGGCCAGCCCGCCCTGCATGGCCAACAGTGCCGGAGCCAGCAGCAACAGCAGCAATGCCAGGATGACCGCCGGATGATCGCGATCAGGCAAGTTCGCCATCCGTCGATTTCAGCATGCCGGCCAGCGCCAGCAGGAGGATGATGCCCATCCCGACGATTGCGGTTCCGGCCTGAAAGGGCAGAAACAGGAACGCGGCGGCGAGAACCGGCCCCGTGACGAGGGAGGCGAGCGGTCCCACCCAGACCGCCAGCGTGAGTGCTGCCGTCACCGTGACCTGAAAGCCGAGCGGCAGGAGCGGCTCGAAGGCAAGGATGGCGCCGGCGGTCAATGTCGCCAGAAACGCGTAACCGACCGCCCTTCCGGTCGCCGTTCGAATGGAAATGCCGAGCAGCCAGACACCGCGGGGATTACCACGCAGCGCCCGCCATACGGAGGCGGTGGCCGATCGATACCAGAGAAGGAGGATGGCCAGACCAAGAACCGGCGCGAGCCAGCGCGCCATCATGCCGACACTGTCATCGGCGCCCAGAAGACGGATGCAGGCAGAGGCGAGCCAAGCGAGCGTCATCACCGCCACTGCTGCAATGAACGGCGCATAGGCGGTGTCGCTGCGTTCGAGCCAGCGACGGCTCACGGTATGGGCGAGCAGCGCGGCAAGCCCGGTCAGCGCGAAGGCGGAAGCGAGGGCGGCGAGGCTTGCGAGCCGTTCCGGCGTCAGATTGTCGAAGCTGTCGGATAGCACGATGGCGAAACCACTCTCCGCTGGAACGCGCGCGAGAAGACCCGTCGGGAAGCGTCCCGTACCATCCTCGCCCGCATTATCCTCGTCCGCGCCGGTCGAGCCCGCATCGATTTCGCCCGTCAGGTGATGTCGGGAGGCCGAAGGTCCCTGTCCGGCCCGCCCGGGGGCGCCATCGCACATCGCCGATGACGGCATTCGTCTTCGCCTCTATAGCCATGGCGTGAAGGGGTGTCCAGCGCACCGCTCACTCCTCGCCCGCCGCCGAAAACCCCATGCACCACAGGGAACAGACATTGGCCGACAGTCCACATCGCGCGCCCGTCATGCTGCTTGTTGCAGCCCTTCTGTTCATCCCGGCCCATGCGCAGGCCGGCTTCTGGGCACGCATCGAGGTGCGGCTGAACGCGGTTGATATCGTTTCGGGCGAGGACCGGCATGGCGCGCTTGCGGGCGTGGCGGATCACCGGGCGTTCCGGCTCTCCTCGCCGGATCCGCGCTTCGGCGGCCTTTCGGGCGCGGTCTGGCTTGACGGGCAGCTCCATGTCACCAGCGACCGGGGAACGCTCTTCCGCGCCGATCCGGTGTTCGACGATCAGGGACTCCTTTCGGACCTGAGGAACTGGCAGGCCGCCGAACTCCGCGATCCCGAGATACGGCACGCGCACCTCGACGTGGAAGCCCTCGCCGGCGGCGGGGCGCAACGGCTGACCATCGCACTCGAAGACCAGCGGACCCTGCGCGTTCTCGACCTTGCCGGATCCGCGGCGGAGATGGAACTGTCCGGGCATGTCACGGGTTTTCGCGATCTTGGCGGAAATGAGGGCATCGAGGGGCTCTGCACCTCCCCGAACGGCGACCTGCTGGCTTTCAGCGAAGGGGAGACCCACGGCGACGGCCGCGCCGTTTCACGGACCAGCGGCGAGGCATCCGCGCTCCTGTCCTATCGAACAGCCAACGGATTTGCCGTCACCGGCGCCGATCGCCTCGGCTCGACGATCTTCGTCCTCGAACGCCGCTTCGGCATCCTCGCCGGCTGGCAGGCCCGCGTGTCGCGGTTTCCGGCAACATCTCTCGATGTGGATGTGGGCCCGATCGTCCCCGAACGCCTCGTCCACCTCCACTCGCCCGTTCGCATGGACAATTTCGAGGCCATCGCCATGCGCAAAACGGGCGACGACCGCCCTGTCGCCACCCTGTTGTCCGATGATAATTTCAGCCCGTTGCAGGAGACCCTGCTGCTCGACCTGGCCCTCGCTGACCGGCAGTCCCCCGATCGGGCGGAATGACCTGGACGATCAGCTATCGCCGCAGACGACCCGGCGATTCATGGGCGGGCGAGTTCAAACGCTGTCCGGCCACGATACGGGCCGGCATGGCAGAAGCCGCTCAGGAAGCCTTGCGAGCGGCCTCGAGGCGCCGGCGCACGCGTGCGAGGACGGGCGGCAGATCGGCGGCGCTGGCATCGAGCAGGAAAGCGTCGATGCCGCCCTTCTTCTCGATGGTGCGCAGCGTGTTGACCGCGATCTTGACGCGAACGGTCTCACCCAGCGACTCGCTGTAAAGGCGCCGTTGCTGGATGTTCGGCAGGTAGCGCCGACGCGTCCTGTTGTTCGCGTGGCTGACATTGTTTCCGGTGAGCACACCCTTGCCGGTGAGGCTGCAACGCCGCGCCATCTCAATCACCTCGGTCTGGAACGAAGAACACGGAGCGCATGGACCACGGGGCCCGCGCAAATCGAGGCGGTTGATACGCGCCAAACGAACCCGCGTCAAGCACCGCACGCGAAACCGGACATGCGGACGGCGCTTCACGAAATGTTAAGGCCGCCGTGCAAGGGTGTGGCCGTCGGTCAGCAACGCCACCAATGACGGGAACGCAACCGTGTCGACCAGTGGAAGAATGCTCGCTCTCCTTGTCATTCCTGCCCTGCTCCTCGTGTGCGGGACAGGCGTTGCGGATGCCGCATCGCCGCAGATGGCGCGGCTGCTCGGCAAGATGAAACAGGATCTCGGCGGTGCGATGGAGCACACGGCGGTGTTGCGCGACGAGATTTCGCATGCGCCCGTCAAGGCTTCAGTGGAACCGGACACGCCCGGTCCCATGGA
>JAGREZ010000123.1:0-3927 GCA_020446285.1 Geminicoccaceae bacterium | reverse complement strand
GCCGGCGACGCGCTGGGCGAACGCCTCGGCGAGCTCAACCGGACCTATCGCGATCCGGCGAGCCTCGACCGTTCGGAAACCCTTCTCATGATGCGCATGGAGCTGACGAGCCTGCTCTGGTCGATCGACGAACTCGCTCGCGACGATTTCGCCGCCGACCGCGAGGCAGCACTCATGCGGATCGAGGAAAACCTCTCGCAGCTGGATCGCGCCATCACCCGATCGGGCCGATGGAACTGAGACGGTCATCCGAAACAAGCGGACCCGCCCGCCCCGGCGCGACCGGGTAGCGCCTTATCGCGCGATGAGGAGTTCGATGCCGCGGGCCTCGAAGGCGCTGGCGTCGGCATCGGAGATCGCGTCGTCGGTGATGAAGGTCTGGACCAGTTCGAGCGCGCCGAGGCGGGTGAAGGACGAGCGGTTGATCTTGGTCGAGTCGGCCACGAGATAGACATGGCTTGCCGCCTTGATCATGGCTTCCTTGAGCTGGAGATCGGCGAAGCTGGGATAGGTCAGCCCGGCGTCGAGGGCGACACCGGCGGTTGCGAGAAAGAGCTTGCCGGCGAAGATGTTGCGGAAATACTCGACCGACTTGTCTCCCGAAAGGCTCAGCGTCGGCGCCTTGAACTGTCCGCCCGGCATGTGCACCGCAAAGCCCGGCACGCCGCCCAGGACAAGCGCGATGTTCAGGGCGTTGGTGATGATCGTGAGATTCCGGCGCGTGACGAGGCGGGTCGCGACTTCGGTCGTCGTGGTGCCGGCATCCAGAATGATCGTCTCGCCATCCTCGACCAGCGAGGCGGCGAGCGCGCCGATCCGGCGCTTGGAATCCATGTTCACCTGATGATGCAGTGAAAATCCGTGAACCTGCGCGCGCATCGAATTCAGGAACGCGCCGCCATGCTCGCGCGTGACGTGTCCTTCCTTTTCGAGCCGTTCGAGATCCTGACGGATCGTCGCTTCGGAGACTTCGAACGCACCGGCCAGGTCGCGCACCCTCGCCGATCCCTCCTCCTCGATCCACTCCAGGATACGACGGCGGCGGGGCTCGCTCAGCAGCCCGGCCAGACTTTCTGCGGTATCCGGTCTGTGAGCCAAAGCCATTGCCTTTCTTGGCGAGCGCGCGCCGGTTTGCCGATCTGTTCCCCAAGCCGGTTACCGGCCTGCGCCCGACGCCTCCTGCGCCAGCGCCACGCGGGCCTGAAGCCTGCTCTGCGCCTGGTCGATGACCACGGCGGCGATGATGACGAGCCCCTTGATGACCATCTGCCAGAATGACGAAACGCCCATCATCACGAGACCATCCGACAATATGCCGATGACGAAGGCACCCACGATCGTGCCGCCGATCCGGCCCCGTCCGCCGGACATCGAGGTGCCGCCGAGCACGGCCGCGGCAATCGCGTTGAGCTCGAAGAACTCGCCCGTCGCCGGATGCGAGGCCTTGAGTTGCGAGGCGATGATCAGCCCGACGAGTGCCGCCATGAGACCGGAGAACATGTAGACGAACATCTTCACCCGGTTGACGTTCACACCCGAGAGCGCGGCGCCGCGTTCGTTGCCACCCGTGGCGTAGATGTGCCGGCCGAGCGGTGTGCGACCAGCGAGATAGCTTGCGCCCAGAGCGACGACGACGAGCATCCAGATCATGATGGGAATGCCGAGGAAGTTCCCCGCACCGATCGCCGGAAAACTCGCGGAGCCATACTCGGCGCTTCCGTTCAGGTTCGGGAAGGTCCGTCCGCCCGACAGGAGCAGTGCCGCGCCGCGCGCCACATAGAGTATGCCGAGCGTGGCGATGAACGGTGCCACCCTGAGGCGGGTAATCAGCATCCCGTTGATCCAGCCGACGAATATGCCGAAGAGGCAGACGATGAGAACGATCTCGTATGTGTTGAACTGGATCGACCAGCCGAGCCCCGGATCGACACCGTAGAGGATCAGCCAGCCGGCGATCATGCCGGTGAGACCCACCACCGAACCGACCGACAGATCGATCCCTCCGGCGATGATGACAAAGGTCATGCCGATGGCGAGGAACGCATTGATCGCCACATGCTTGGATACGAGGACGGCGTTCGCGGCACTGAGGAAATTGGGGGCCGCGAAGGAAAAATAGCCGAGCACGAGGATCAGGGCGACGAAGGTCCGCGCCTCGAGAAACAGCAGGAGCCAGTTGCGGCCGGCCGGAGCCCTGCCCGTTGCGGATGCTTCGGTCGATGTCATGCTGCCTGATCCCTCGTTTTTGCCGGCGTGGCCGCAGCGATCACACGCGATGCCGGGACATCCGGGCCAAATTCTCCCGTGACCCGCCCGTCGGCCATGACGGCGATCCGGTCGGAGAGCGCCATCACCTCCTCCAGATCGGAGGTCACGAAGATGATGGCGATGCCCTGTGCTGCAAGATCACGCATGGTGCGATAGATCTCGGCCTTGGCGCCGATGTCGATGCCGCGTGACGGTTCGTCGAGAAGCAGCACCCTCGGCCCGGTCATCAACGCCTTGCCGATCACCACCTTCTGCTGGTTTCCGCCCGAGAGCGACGAGACGGGGTTTTCCGCGCTCGCGACCTTGATCGTCAGGCGCTTGATGAATTCGGCCGCGCGCGCGGCTTCGTTGCGAAGGCTCAGATGAAACAGCCGGGTCGATTGCCACAAGGACGAGAGCGTCAGGTTTTCCCGGATCGCCATTCCCAGGATCAACCCGTCATTCTTTCGATCCTCGGGCACCAGCGCGATCCCGCGCGCGATGCGTCCGGCCACGTCGCGCTCACGCAACGCACGGCCTTCCATCCAGAATTTTCCGGTCGACTGCGGATGCCGGGCCATGATGCACTCGAGAAACTCCGAGCGCCCGGCGCCCATCAGGCCGTAGAGACCGAGGATCTCGCCCGCGCGCACCGACAGCGACACATGGTCGACCGCCAGACCTCCGCCCATCTTGGCAAGGCAGATGTCTTCCGCGCGGAAGATCTCCTCGCCGAATGCGTGACCCGTACTCTTCGAGAAATCCTTCGATTTGTCGCCGATCATCGCCCTGACGATCCAGGGAATGTCCACGCCTTCCATCGAGCGCGTGCCCGTCACCCTGCCATCGCGCAGCACGGTGATGTAGTCCCCCACACGGATCAGCTCCTCGAGCCGGTGGGAGATGTAGACGATCCCCACACCCTGCGCCTTGAGTTCGCCGATGATCCGGAAGAGAACCTCGACCTCGGATGCGGAAAGGGCCGATGTCGGCTCGTCGAGGATGAGGATCCGCGCGTTTTCGCCGAGCGCCTTGGCGATCTCGACGATCTGCTGCTGGCCGATCCGGAGAAAGCCGAGCGGCGTGCGCGGGTCGAAATCCTGTTCGAGGCGGCGAAGGAGCTTGCGCGTTCTCGCGATCACCTCGTTGCGGTCGATGTCGATACCCCAGCGGGTCGGCTCGTTGCCGATGAAGATGTTCTCGGCGACGCTCAGGTCGGGAAAGAGGTTCAGTTCCTGAAAGACGATTCCGATCCCGCGGGCGACGGCGTCCTCCTTCGAGTGAAAGACGACCGGCCGGTCGTCGATCGTGATCTCTCCCTCGGTCAGCGTCTCGACCCCGGCGATGACCTTCATCAGTGTCGACTTGCCAGCGCCGTTCTCACCCACCAGCACATTGACAGCACCCATCCTGATGTCGAAATCCACGCCCTCGAGCGCACGGGTGCCCGGATAGACCTTGGTGGCACCGCGAATGCGGAGGCCGACGGGATGAGCATCGGTCATGGCGTGAACTCGACCACGAGCGGCGTCACCACGAACGGCTCGTCGGCCTTCTTGAGAGCAATCACGCCGGAAAAGCCGATGGCCTTGCCGTCGATGCCATCTCCGGGCAACGCGACACCGGCCGAGATCCGGTCGTTCAGCGCTCGTGCGAGCTTGGCGAATTCGATCTGATCGC
>JAGREZ010000011.1 GCA_020446285.1 Geminicoccaceae bacterium | reverse complement strand
GATCTGGCCGACTGGGGTGCCCTCGGCGGGCTGATCGGCAGGCGCATGGGCAGCTATTTCGATGTGCCGCTGGTCTCCGCTGCGGGCCCCTCGCCCGGCTCCGATGCGCTCAAGCATTTCGGTGCGGCGCTGGCGAGTTACGGTTCCACACCGATGTTCCATATCGAGGGAATCACCCCCGAAGCCATTACGATCGACGCGGCAACAGGCGGCAGGAAGATCGACGGCGAACCGCTGACCCGCACGGATCTCGATGCGTTCTATGACGGTTTCCGCAAGGACGGCGATCACGTCGATGTGGTGGTCTTCGCCGCTCCGCAACTTTCGCTCTACGAGATCCAGCTCGTCGCCCGCCTGCTCGAAGGCCGCAGGATCAGGGACCATGTCGCCGTGCTGATCACCGCACCGCCCGAGGTCGTGCGCGCCGCCGAGCGCATGGGACTGCGCGCCACCATCGAGGCTGCCGGCGCGCGCATCCTCGAAGGCGTCTGCTTCTACCAGATGTATGCCCGGGAAATGGGCGAGATGATGGGCTGGAAGCGCCTTCTCACCAATTCCGCCAAACTCGCCAACATCATTCAGGGCTATGGCTACGAACCCGTCCTGCAACCCACCGCCCGCTGCATCGAGGCGGCCATCGCCGGGAGGCTCGCATGAAGGAACTGCGCTGCCATCCGGGCATCGGCCAGCCGCTCAAAGCCGAGGCGCTCGTCGCCAGCGACGGATTTTCCGCCCGCTACGATCTCGACCGCATCGAGGGCGTCTTCTCCCGCCCCGCGCACAAGCTTTACGGCGAACGCTATGTCGGCCGCATCCTCGTGCTCGATCAGGCCAA
Organism: Geminicoccaceae bacterium; assembly: GCA_020446285.1. Classification (GTDB taxonomy): domain Bacteria; phylum Pseudomonadota; class Alphaproteobacteria; order Geminicoccales; family Geminicoccaceae; genus JAGREO01. Next base: position 3,026 of record JAGREZ010000011.1, on the reverse strand, counting down.
GGGCGGCGTCGCCACGGCATGGATGTTCCACGAGATGCAGGCACGCTCCATGGCACCTGCCGCACTCCTCCTCAACCACGCCAATCCGGTGATGGCCCAGGGTGCTGCCTTCGGCGGCGTCATCCTCATGGACCGCTTCGACGGCGACGTCACACAGATGATCCCCAACCACGCCAGGGTGCGGCTGATCCCCGGGGAGGGAATCGTCCGCATTCTCGACTGGTAGCCCGTCGGCATGTCGGCAACACGCCGCTACGGCCACAATCCGTCGGCAAACGGATCCGCTGTTTTCGGATCCTCATTGACCGCAGGGGTCATGCAGACCTATGGGTGAACGATCATCATCGAAGTTCGGGGTAACCACAAAATGCGCATCTTGGCCGTCCTGCTCGCCGTTTCCGTTCTCGGGCTCTCCGCCTGCTCGCTGCAGCTGCCCGCCGGCAACGATGTCAAGGAGCCGTTCTTCGCCAGCTGGCGCAAGGACCACAAGTAGCGGACCACGACCGCGGTCCCGCGTACCGGGACCGACGGTGCGGTGATGTGGCATGGGCACCGGTACCGGTCAGCCCGGCTGCCTGACCATGCCACCAAGCGGGCGACCACCGAACAGGTGTACATGGAAATGTGGCACCTCCTGGTTGGCGTTGCGGCCGTGATTGGCGAGCATGCGGTAACCGTCCGTCTCGATCTCCAGCATCCTCGCCACCTTGCCGACCGCGCGGAAGAAACCCGCGATTTCGTCATCCCCGGCGTTCGCCGAAAAATCGTCCATCGAAACGTAGGCGCCCCTGGGAATCACCAGCACATGCACCGGCGCCTGCGGCTGGATGTCATGGAAGGCGAGCGCGTGCCCGTCCTCATAGACCTTTTTGCAGGGGATTTCGCCGCGCAGGATACGGGCGAAGATGTTGCTCTCGTCATAGTCCGGGCTGGCGGCACTGGTCATGGCGGTCTCCATTGGCGGCTTTGTCTCGGGCCTTGCTCTTGTCAAGCCGGCGGGCGTCTGTCAAATGCCGTGCCATGCGGCCCGGTCGAGGAGGAGGATGCATGTCGCTTGCCGTCGCCATTCAGATGGACCCGCTGGAAAGCATCGACATCGATGCCGACAGCACCTTCGCGTTGGCCATGGAGGCGCAGGCGCGCGGTCACGGCCTCTACCACTATCTGCCGCAGGATCTGAGCTACCGGCAGGGTCGCATCGTCGGACGCGCCCGGCCCTTCGAGGTGCGCCGCGAGAAGGGACACCACTTTACCGCCGGCGAGGCCGAAATCATCGACCTCGCCACTGTCGACGCCGTCCTCATGCGTCAGGATCCGCCCTTCAATCTGGCCTATATCACCGCGACCCACCTGCTCGAACGCGTTCATCCAAGGACGCTGGTGGTCAACGATCCGGTATCGGTGCGCAACGCTCCGGAAAAGATCTTCGTCACCCATTTCGCCGATTTCATGCCGCCGACGCTCATCACCTGGGATGTGCGGGAGATCCGCGAGTTCCGCAAGGAGCATGGCGATATCATCGTCAAGCCGCTCTATGGCAATGGCGGTGCCGGGATCTTCCTGCTCCGGCGCGACGATCCCAATCTCGCGAGCCTGATCGAGACGTTTCGCGGATTCCTCAACGAACCCCTGATGATCCAGCGCTACATTCCCGAGATCAGCAAGGGCGACAAGCGCATCATTCTCGTCGACGGCAAGGCGGCAGGTGCGGTGAACCGCGTGCCGGCGGCGAGCGAGACCCGCGCCAACCTGCATGTCGGCGGGCGGGCCGAGAAGACCGGTCTCACCCGGCGCGAACAGGAGATCTGCGAGGTGATCGGGCCGACGCTCTCCGATCAGGGGCTGATCTTCGTCGGCATCGACGTGATCGGCGACTACATGACCGAGATCAACGTCACCTCGCCCACGGGCCTGCAGGAGATCGGCCGCTTCGACGGCACCTCGCTCGAGGGCCTGATCTGGGATGCGATCGAACGGCGGATCGGCACTTCGCCGGACATTCACCGCCTGCCGGTCTGATACGGCAAGGCGACGGCGAACGGCCGGATTTTCAGCGTTCGGGCGTCGCGATCACACCACTGCATCCGGCGAGCACGACACCCACCGGAAGGTCGCGATAGGCACCGATCGCGCCCTTTTCGCCAATCTCGCGGATGAAATCCGGATCGCTCGTCTCCACCACCCAGAAGCTCCGCAAGCCGACCTGACGAATGGGCAGGCCGCCTGCATCGACGATCGAGCGGAACATGCGGCGTTCCTCGCCGCCCGGCCAGAAGGCCACCAGCATCGTGCCCTGTGCGCCCTCGTTCAGCCTTGCCGCCGAGAGGACGGGAACCATCAAGACGATCCAGACGGCAATGCTCGTCGCGAACAGCCCGCCCGCGAGCTTGAGAAGGGAAAGGGATCCGCCGTCACTCCCGGCAACAGCCTCGCTCACAACACGCTCTCGATCTCCATGACACTCGAAAGGACCCGGTCGGCAAGCGGAGCGAGCTCGCTCTCCCGCATTCCGCCGGTCAGGACGGCGACCGCCATGGCGCAGCCGGCCCTGCGCGCCATGCCCATGTCGGCATGGGTATCACCGACAGTCAACACCGAACCGGGCGCGACGCCGACACGCTCGCAGAACGCATGTACCATTCCGGGCTCCGGCTTCTCGCCGAAGCCGCTGTCGGCACCTGCGACGAAATCGAGATGCCCGTCGATGCCGAGCAGACCCGCCGTCGCATGTGCCTTCTTCTCGCTGTCCATGGTGGCAATGCCGAGCTTCAGGCCGCGCTCGCGGAGCCGGTCGAAAAGCGGCGGCAGATCGCCCACCGCCCGCGGCGGATAGCGTTCGCCGTCATGAAAATGCCGCTCGACCCGCGCGAACGTGTCTCCGACATGCGCGAGTTCGGACATGTCTGCCCAGCTCCGCGCAATCTCGGCATTGGTCGCCCATAAAAGCGGGCTTTCACTGCTGAATTCGTCAGCCTGCGGATCGTATCCCTGCCGACGCAGAGTAACTGCTCACCTGGTTGGCTGGA
>JAGREZ010000122.1:6147-6371 GCA_020446285.1 Geminicoccaceae bacterium | reverse complement strand
CTCGGGAAATGCGCTCAATGTGACGTTAGGTAGAGGAGGAATCGCTTGTCAAGACCCCAGCGCCACGGCTGTCCGTGGCGCTGCACCCCCGTTTCAGGCCGCTGCCTGTTCCGGCGGAGCCATCGCACCGGTCATCAGCGCCACCGCATCCGACATGCTGATGGTGTCGGGATCGACCGTACACAGGCGGCGGCCGAGCCTGTGGATGTGGATGCGGTCGGCGA
>JAGREZ010000122.1:4427-6135 GCA_020446285.1 Geminicoccaceae bacterium | reverse complement strand
TGCGGCATGTTGTGGCTGATGAGCACGATGGGCATGCCGCGCGCCTTGACGTCGAGAATGAGGTCGAGCACCCGCCGGCTCTCCTTCACGCCGAGCGCCGCCGTGGGCTCGTCCATGATGACGAACTTGCTGGCGAACGCCGCCGCCCTTGCCACCGCAACACCCTGACGCTGGCCGCCGGAGAGGGTCTCGACCAGCTGGTTGATGTTCTGGATGGTCATGAGCCCGAGCTCGGAAAGCTTTTGTCGGGCAAAGGCATGCATCTGTTTCTTGTCGAGCATCTTGAGATACTTGCCCGCCCAGCCCTCGCGACGGATCTCGCGGCCGAGGAACATGTTGTCGGCGATCGAGAGTGCCGGCGAGAGGGCGAGATTCTGGTAGACGATCTCGATGCCGTGCGCCTGGGCCTCGATGGGGCTGGCGAAATGCACTTTCTTGCCATCGAGCTCGAGCGTGCCCTCGTCGGGGACGACAGCACCGCAGATGGATTTGACCATGGTCGACTTGCCGGCACCATTGTCGCCGATGACGGCGAGGATCTCGCCGGGCATCAGGTCGAAATCGGCATGATCTATGGCGGTGACCCGGCCATAGCGCTTGACGAGGCCACGGCCCCTGAGGACGGGGGTGATGTTGCTGCTGGCGGTCATTATCCCGAAACCTTTCTCAGCCACTGATCGATGGCAACGGCGATGATGATGAGGGCACCGACGGCGAATTGCTGCCAGAGCACGTCCACGCCCGAGAGATTGAGACCGGAGCGGAAGACGCCGACGATGAGCGCGCCGATGAGCGTGCCGATGATCGAACCACGCCCGCCGAAAAGCGAGGTGCCGCCGATCACGACAGCCGTGATCGCATCGAGATTGCCCTCGAAGAAGCTCTGCGGGCTCACCGAACCGACCCGGCCGACCGACACCCAGCCGGCGAACGCGCAGAGCGCGCCGGCCGTGGCATAGACCGAGAGCAGCACCTTCTTCGTGTCGATGCCCGACATCGCCGCCGCCTCGCGGTCGTCGCCGACGGCATAGACATGCCGGCCCCAGCCGGTCCAGTTGAGCAGGTACCAGAAGATGAGGACGAGCAGCAGCATCATCACCGAACCGGTGGTGAACTGCGCCCCGGCGATGGAGAAGGTGTCGCCGAAGAGCTTGAGCAGCGGGGCCTCGGCATCGATGTCCTGGCTGCGGATCGACTGGCCGCCGGAAAGCCAGAGCACGAGCGCGAAGAAGATCTTCCAGGTGCCCAGCGTGACGATGAAGGGCGGCAGGCGGAAGATCGTCACGAGACCGCCATTGATGGCACCGGTAACGAGGCCGCAGAAAATGCCGACGGGAATGGCGATGACCGCCGGCAGACCCGCGGACACGCCGAGCTGACCCATGATGACGGTCGAGAGCATCATCATGGCGGCGACGGAAAGATCGATGCCGGCGGTGAGGATCACCAGCGTCTGGGCGATGCCGAGAATGCCGATGATGGTGACCTGCTGGATAATCAGGGTGAGGTTGAAGGGGGTGAAGAAATTGTTGGCAATCGCACCGAAGACCAGGGCCGAGACCACCAGCACGATGACCGGAACGATGGTCGGATTGGAGTGCAGGAAGTGCTGGATGTGCTGGATGACGCTGCGTCTGGGCTCCTCGAAGCGGGCGACCTCGGCGGAACTGCCCTCGAGCGCCCGCTCGAAATCCTGCATCCCGCGCTT
>JAGREZ010000122.1:0-4412 GCA_020446285.1 Geminicoccaceae bacterium | reverse complement strand
GCCGGTTCTGACGGTGGCGATTGTGACATGAACGACCTCCCCTTTTTTTACGATATGCGAAGGGGAGCGGGTGGAGGCCCGCTCCCCTTCGGCAAAGAACGTCAATATGGACCGTTACGGCATCGACCGTGCGGAGGGAGCCTCAGCCCCAGCACTTGTCCAGGGCTTCCCTGGTATCGATCGAGGGAATGCCCTCGACCGGCTCGTCGGTGACGAGCTCGACACCGGTATTGAAGAAGTCGAGCCCCTCGCTGTTGGCCGGCTTCTCGCCGCTCTCGGCGAAGGCCCTGATCGCCTCCACGCCCATCGATGCCATGAGCAGCGGGAACTGCATGGAGGTGGCGCCGATGATGCCCTCCTGGACGTTCTGCACGCCGGGGCAGCCGCCATCGACCGAGACGATCAGCGCCTGCTGGTCGAAGCCGAACGCCTTGAGCGCCTCGTAGGCACCGGCGGCGGCGGGCTCGTTGATGGTGTAGACGACATTGATGCCCTGATCGCGCTGGAGCAGATTCTCCATCGCCCGGCGGCCGCCCTCTTCGGCACCGTCGGTGGAATCATTGCCGACGATGCGCGGATCGTCCTCGTCACGCATGACCCCGGCATCCTTCACATCGACGCCGAAGCCGGTGAGAAAGCCCTGGTCGCGCAGCACGTCGACACTGATCTGCGCCTCGTTGAGATCGAGCAGCGCGATCTTCGCATCGGCGGCGTTGTCGCCCATCTTCGCCGCGGCCCATTCGCCGATCAGCTTGCCGGCCATGAAATTGTCGGTGGCGAAGGTGGCATCGGCGGCATCGATCGGGTCGAGCGGGGTGTCGAGGGCGATCACCAGCAATCCGGCGTCACGGGCCTTCCTGACGGTCGGCACGATGCCGGCGGAATCCGACGGGGTCAGCAGGATACCCTTGGCACCGGCGGCGATCAGGCTCTCGATCGCCTCGACTTGGGATTCATTGTCGCCGTCATACTTGCCGGCATAGGCACGAAGCTCCATGCCCAGTTCCCCGGCCTTGGCCTCGGCACCTTCCCTCATCTTGACGAAGAAGGGGTTGGTGTCGGTCTTGGTGATCAGCCCGACGATCATGTCCTCGGCCGAGGCATGCCCCGGAACGAGAGCGGCACCCGCGGCAAGGGCGATGGCGGCGGATGTGAAAAGGGATGCGGCGAATGTCGAGCGCATGTCTTTGGAACCTCCCATGGTCATGACCCGCGGTGATTTCCGGGCCGATGGGTGGAAAAGAGCAGCAAATCCGCATCCTGTCAATAATTAAATCAATCTGATTTAGTTATTGACCCGGCGGACCGATCTGCCATTCTCGGCGCATCGTCCCGTATCCGCGCGGGCCCTGTCAGCTGCGCGGGTACGGGGTCACGGGTTCCTTTCGATACGGAGAGCGCAATGCCGGTTCGAGCCGAGGCGTCAGGCGAAGGTGGTCGCAACGCGGCCCCGGAGCATCGCCGTGGCGGCAGCCAGAGCGGCATGCGTCTCTACAATGAGCGTCTGGTGCTGAGCCTGATCCGCCAGCACGGGAGCCTGCCCAAGGCTGGGATCGCGCGGCTGACCGGGCTTTCGGCACAGACCTGCTCGGTGATCGTCAAGGGGCTCGAGGCCGACGGTCTCCTGAAGAAGGAAAAGCCGCGTCGCGGCCGGGTCGGCCAGCCGTCGGTGCCCTTTTCGCTCCATCCGGAGGGAGCCTATTCCATCGGCCTCAAGATCGGCCGGCGCAGTGCCGATGTGCTGCTCATGAATCTCGCGGGCCGGGTACTCGGCCGCCAGCGGATGACCTATCCCTATCCCGCGCCCGGACCCGTGCTCGATTTCGCCAAAAGCGGCTGGAAGACCATGGAGGCGGCGCTCGACGCCGCCGCCCGCGAGCGGATCGTCGGTCTGGGCGTGGCGATGCCCGGCGAGATCTGGAACTGGGTGCGGGAAGTCGGCGCGCCGGCAGCGGTGCTCGGCCAGTGGCACGATGTCGATATCGCCACGACCCTTGCCGGGCTCTGCCCATGGCCGGTTCTCGTCAACAATGACGCCGCCGCCGCCTGTGCCGCCGAGCTCACCTTCGGTGTCGGCGGGCGCCACCGCGATTTCCTCTATCTGTTCATCGGCTCCTTCATCGGCGGCGGCATCGTCATGGATGGCCGCCTGTTCACCGGCAAGAGCGGCCGTGCCGGGGCGGTCGGTTCGATGCCGGTGCCCGACGGCAGGGGCACCACGCATCAGCTCATCCATTGCGCCTCGATCTTCACCCTCGAGAACCGTTGCCGCGAGGCCGGCCTCGATCCCTACCGACTCTGGCTCGAGGAGGAGGCATGGCGCGATTTCGGGCCGCTGGTCGAGACCTGGCTGGACGAGGCGGCGGGCCCTGTCGCGATCGCCCTCGTCGCCGCCCTTTCGGTCATCGATCTCGGCACCGTCGTGCTCGACGGCGCCTTCCCGCCCTTCGTCCGCACCCGCCTGCGGCACAAGGTCGAAACGGCGGTCCGCGCGATCGACAGGCAGGGGCTGGCCCCCTTCGATATCGTCGAGGGCGCGATCGGCGGCGACGCCCGGGCGATGGGCGGTGCGTGCTTGCCTATCCTCGCCAATTTTGCCATCGACAGTGAACTCTTCCTCAAGAGCCCGGCATGACCTGCCCCGCTCGCAACCCGATCCGGCGGTAGTCCGACATGGCCGACATTCTCTGTTTCGGTGATCTTCTGATCGATTTCGTGCCGCTGGAGAGCGGCCTGCCGCTGGCCGATGTGCCGGCCTTCAAGAAGGCGCCGGGCGGAGCTGCCGCCAATGTCGCCGTCGGGCTCTCGCGTCTCGGTGTGAAGAGCGCGTTCATGGGCAAGGTCGGCGACGATCCGTTCGGCCATTTTCTCAAGGGCACGCTCGACGGCGAAGGGGTCGACACCTCGCCCATGCGCCTCGATGGTCGCGCCCGTACCGCCCTTGCCTTCGTCACGCTCGAAGCCAGCGGCGAGCGCGATTTTCTCTTCTATCGCCACCCTTCCGCCGACATGCTGTTCGTGCCGGACGAGGTGGACCGGGCGGCCATCGGTGCGGCCTCGATCTTCCATTTCGATTCGATCAGCCTTGCAGCATCGCAGCCGCGCGAGACCGCGCTCTTTGCAGCCGACGAGGCAAGGAAGCTCGGCCGTACCATCTCCTACGATGTCAATCTGCGCCTGCCGCTCTGGGCTTCCGCCGAGGAGGCGAAGAAGGGCATCGTCGCGGGCCTCGCCCGCGCCCATGTCACCAAGCTCAGCGATGACGAGCTCGAATTCCTGACCTCAAGGCGGGATCCGGCGGCGTTCCGCGAGCATCTCTGGCATGACGGGCTGAGGCTCGCCGTGCTCAGCCTTGGCGCGAAGGGCTCGGTGCTGCTGACCCCGGAGCACGAGGAGCATGTGCCCAGCATCGCCGTCACCCCGGTGGATGCCACCGGTGCCGGCGACGGGTTCGTGGCGGGCCTGCTCGCCGCCATCCATGCCGATCCGGCGATCTTCGCCGATCGCCGCAAGCTTGCCGCCGCCGTGCGCTTTGCCAATGCGGTGGGCGCGCTCACCACCACCGAACGCGGTGCCATCCCCGCCCTGCCCCGGCGCGAACGGGTGGAGGCGGCGCTGCGGAACTGAACGGCTCACTCTATCGGCCGGCGCTCCCGGAACAGGCCGGCGCCGGCCGGTAGAGCCAGCCCGAGGCTGCCTCGCCCTGTCATATCGCAGCCGCCCGGTGCACCTGCCGCCGGACGCGCAAGAGGAGAGTGCATGAGTGCACGGTTCATACCGGTCGATCCGTTCGACCTGATCGTTTTCGGCGGCACCGGCGATCTTGCCATGCGCAAGCTCCTGCCCGGCCTCTATCACCGTGACAGCGACGATCAGCTTCCGCCGGAAAGCCGCATCATCGGCGTCTCGCGCAGCGAGACCGGACGCAAGGCCTATGGTGAACAGGTGGAGGCGGCGATCCGCGAGCATATCGCGGGCGACCAGCTCGACGAACAGGTGCTGGCCCGTTTCCTGCGCCGCCTCGACCATGTCGCCCTCGACGCCACCGGCACGGCCGGCTGGAAGAAGCTCGCAGCCAGCATCGGCCGCAACGGCAAGGCCAACGAGGTCCGGGTCTTCTATCTCGCCACCGCGCCGCGCCTGTTCGGTCCCATCGCCCGCAATCTCGAAGCGCACGATCTGGTCACGCCGCAAAGCCGGGTGGTGCTGGAGAAGCCCATCGGCCGCGATCTTGCCACCGCGAGGGCGATCAATGACGAGGTGGGTGCGGTCTTCGCCGAGGAGCAGATCTTCCGCATCGACCATTATCTCGGCAAGGAGACGGTGCAGAACCTGATGGCGCTGCGCTTCGGCAATGCGCTCTACGAGCCGCTTTGGAACTCCGCCCATATCGACCACGTGCAGATCACGGT
>JAGREZ010000121.1 GCA_020446285.1 Geminicoccaceae bacterium | reverse complement strand
TGAGCGTCACGAGGCCGCCGAGCAAAGCGGCAAACGAGATTGGCATGAGCAGGAGCGAGGGCGAGCGGCCGGCATTGTTGGCGGAACGGATTGCCACGGGAAGCGTCAGGGCCAGCGCTCCGACATTGTTCATCATCGTCGACATGGCCGCCGTGATGCCGGCGAGCGAGGCGACATGGCGCGTGACCGAACCCGTATGCTTCGAAACCCAGTCACTGATGCTGTCAGTGGCACCGCTGCTCAGCAGCGCCCGGCTGATGATGAGCATGAATGCGACCGTGACCGTTGCCGTATGCGACAGACCGTCGAACGCGCGGTCACCCGGTACGAGACCGGCAATGACCGCCAGCATCAACCCTCCGAAGGCGACGACATCGTGGCGAAAGCGCCCCCAGATGAACATGAACAGCATCAGCACGAAAAGCAGCAGCAGGGAGATCTGCGGGATCGTCATGCGATGCGTTCCGGAACGGCAGCGGGGCGACAGGCGTTCAAGGGAGCTTCAGCTTCTCGACCGTACCATCGAGGGCTTGTCGTGCCTTCTCGACGATCTCGTCGACATGATGGCGTTCGATGATGAGCGGGGGAGAAAGGATCATCGCATCACGAACCGCGCGCATGACGAGGCCGCCGTCGATCGACAGCTCGCGGCAGGTATAGCCGACCTTTCGATCGTTCGGGTAGGGCCGGCGCGTCGCCTTGTCCTCGACAAGCTCGATCGCGGCAAGAAAACCCTGTGTGCGGACCTCGCCCACCAGCGGATGATCGGCCAACGTCGCGATCTGCTCGCGGAAATAGGTGCCGACGGGACCGGCTGCCGCGCTGTACAGCCCCTCCTCCTCGATGATGCGGATATTCTCCAGCGCCACGGCCGCTGCGGCCGGATGACCGGAATAGGTCACACCGTGCGCATACTCGCTCTCGCCCGCCCAGATCACGTCACCCACGCGGCGCCCGAGTGCCGCGGCGCTGATCGGCAGGTAGCCCGAGGAAAGGCCCTTGGCCATGGCGATGATGTCGGGCTGTATGTCGTATGTCTCGCAACCCCACCAGTTTCCCGTCCGGCCGAAACCGCAGATCACCTCGTCGGCGACCAGCAGGATATCGTGCTTTCGGCAGATACGCTGGATTTCGGACCAGTAGGTTTCGGGCGGTATGATGACGCCACCGGCACCCTGAATCGGCTCGGCATAGAAGGCGGCGACCCTGTCCGCACCGATCTCCTTGATCTTTGCCTCCAGCCAGCGTGCGGCGATCAGGCCGAATTCGCCCGGATCACGGCCTTCGCCCGAAGCGAACCAGTAGGGATTGCCGATATGGTGAAAGCGTTCGAGCGGCAGATCGAACGGTGTGTGCATGAATTTCATGCCGGTGAGACTCGCCGAACCGAGACCGACGCCGTGATAGCCGAGCGTGCGGCTGATGAAGTGCTTCTTCTCCGGCTTGCCCATGAGGTTCCAGTAGTACCAGACCGTCTTGATGATCGTGTCGTTGGTCTCGGAGCCGGAATTGTTGAAGATTATGCGATCCATGCCGTCTGGCAGGATCTCCGCCAGTTTGCCCGCGAGTTCAGCTGCCGGTGCGGTCGTCGTCTGGAAGAAGGTGTTGTAATAGGGAAGCTTCTGCATCTGCTCGTAGGCCGCACGCGCGAGCCGCTCGCGGCCGTAGCCGACATTGACGCACCACAGGCCGGCCATGCCGTCGAGAATGCGCTTGCCGTCGGTATCGTAGATATAGCAACCCTCGGCCCGCTCGATCACCCGCGCGCCCTTGTCCGAGAGTTCGCGGAAGACGGTAAACGGATGCAAGTGATGACGGTCATCCATCGCGCGGATCGTATCGGCCGATGGCGGCGTCTCTTTCGAGGATGTCATGAACAGGGCTCCATATGACTTGCGCCGGCTGCTGCCCCTACAGCATAAGTCGCCCCGATGCCACAATGCCAGAGCCAGTCAGGGCTGAATACAGGCAGTGCGCGATGGTCCCGTCCGATTCACACATTCAGGAGCAGGTGTTCGCGTTCCCAGGAACTGATGACGCTCTGATAGGCTTCGTGCTCGGCCTGCTTGACCGCCAGCAGTACCTTGACGAACTGTTCGCCGAGGCACTCCTTGAGCGGCGTGGAGCTGTTGAGCTTCTTCATGCCGTCGGGCATCTGCTGCGGCAGGGTCTGGGCGAGCCTGTAGGCGCTGCCGGTGATCGGATCGGTGGGATCGAGCCCGTCGACCATGCCGATCCAGCCGCAGGCAAGCGATGCGGCGATGGCGAGATAGGGATTGGCATCGGCGCCGGCGATACGGTTTTCCACCCGCCTCGCCTCGGGCGACGAGGCAGGCACACGCAGCCCCACGGTCCTGTTCTCCCAGCCCCAGTGAACGTTGATCGGTGCCGTCGACCAGCGCCGCAACCGGCGGTAGGAATTGACATTCGGCGCGAGCAATGGCATCGCCTGCGGCAGGTATTTTTGCAGTCCGCCGACAAAGTTCAGGAAGAGCGGTGAATAGGCATCGCGCTCGTTTCCGGCGAAGAGATTGCGCCCGCTCTCCTGATCGTAGACCGACAAATGGACATGCATCGAGCTGCCGGGTTCGCCTTCCATCGGCTTGGCCATGAAGGTCGCATAGATGCCGTGCTTGAGCGCAGCCTGGCGCAGCGTGCGCTTGAACAGGAATGCCTGGTCGGCGAGATCCATGGGATCGCCGTGATTGAAGTTGATCTCCATCTGCGCCGCACCACCCTCATGGGTCAGTGTGTCGACATCGATCTCCTGCGCCTCGCACCAGTCATAGACATCCTCGAAGACCGGGTCGAATTCGTTGACCGCGTCGATGCCGTAACTCTGCCGCGCGGTCTCCGCCCGCTTCGAGCGGCCGATCGGAGGTTCGAGCGGATAATCGGGATCGGCATTGACACGGGTAAGAAAGAACTCGAGCTCCGGTGCGACCACCGGCTTCCAGCCCTTCTCCTCGTAAAGCGCAAGTACCTTGCGCAACACATAGCGGGCAGAAATCTCCACCGGCTCGCCATCGTGGTGATAGCAATCGGCGATCACCTGTGCGGTTGGCTCATCGTACCAGGGAACCATACGGATCGTCGAAGTATCCGCACGCAGCCGCACGTCGCGATCCGTCGGGTCGATCACATCGCCATCGGGATAGTCGCCGGTGACCGTCTGGATGAAGATGCTTTCGGGCAGCCGCAGACTGTCGTCGGAAATGGATTTGAGGAACTTGTAGCCCGGCAGGATCTTGCCCCGGGCGACACCGTTGATGTCGGCGACGATGCACTCGACCTCGGTGATCCGCCGTTCCTTCATCCACGCTTCTACGTCGATCATGTTCTGTTCCAAGAAACCGCCACCGGTCACACGCACCCAATGGCGGTCGATGCCCGTTTTGCCGCGAAAGCACGGCAGGCCTCGCCAAACGCACGGTAGATCGAGAGGTTCAGCGGGTTCTCGCGGACGTTGTACTCCGGGTGCCACTGAATCGCCAGAAGGAAGCCTCCGGGATTGCGCAGCGACACCGCCTCGATGGTTCCGTCATCGGCTTGAGCCTCGATGACGAGCGGATCGGCGAGCCTATCGATCCCCTGGGCGTGCAGCGAATTGATCCGCGCTCGCTCCGCGCCGCCGACGATGCGCTGGAGCAGACCGCCCGCACGCAGGCGGATGTCGTGCGCGTCGCGGAACCGTTCGGCAGAGGGAACGGTCTTGTTCGAGCGATGATCGAAATGTCCGTCAAGCTCATGCAGCCGCTGATGCAAGCTGCCGCCAAGCGCCACATTCACTTCCTGAATGCCCCGGCAGATGCCGAAGACTGGAACGCCCATCGCCACCGCGGCACGAATCAGCGGCAGGGTCGTGCCGTCGCGCGCGGCATCGGCCAAATGCGGATCGAGTGCCGCACCGCCGCCGTAATGCACCGGATCGACATTGGAGGGACTGCCGGTGAGCACGAGACCGTCAACACGCTCGAACAGCATTTTCGCGTCGACCATGCCCGGAACGGCCGGAACCAGCAATGGCATGGCACCCGCACCTTCCACCAGCGCCTCGACATAGCGTTCGCGCACCGCATGGGCAGCACCGTTCGCAACGTCACGCAGGCAACAACAGATCGCGACATGGGGCCGTGCAGAAGAACCGATCATGTCCCGGATATAGCACTGTCGAAGAAAGGACGATAGACGCGACGGAGAAAGCAGAAGGAGAAAAGTCATGAGACCGTGGCAGTTTCCTGACCTTGCCGTCAGATGGCGAAGGTTCAGTGGTGCGAGCCGATCAACCGTTGGTTGCCGACATGACGATTATTGCTGTTGCTCCGGCGACTGACCGAAGTGAATGCGACGCTGACGCGAGGCGGTTCGACGGGCTGGACGATGAGGAAGCTGGAGTCAGCTGTAGGGGTCGGCGGCGTCGCGCAGGCCGTCGCCGAGGAAATTGAAGGCGAGAACGACGAGGATGACCGGGACCACGGGCAGCATGAGCCATGGATAGAGGGCGACGACGTTGATGTTCTGGGCATCGTTGAGAAGCACGCCCCAGCTCGTCATGGGCGCGCGCACGCCGAGGCCGAGAAAGGAAAGCGCCGTTTCGCCGAGAATCATTCCGGGGATGGAGAGCGTCGCCGAAGCGATGAGATGGCTCATGAAAGATGGAATCATGTGCCGGCCGATGATCCTTGCGGGCGAAGCCCCCATGAGCCGCGCTGCCTGCGCGAACTCCTCCTCGCGCAGCGCCAGCACCTTCGAGCGCACAGCCCGCGCGAGGCCGGTCCAGTCGATCAGGCCAAGAATGAGGGTGATGCCGAAATAGACCCAGAGCGGATCCCACGACACCGGCATCGCCGCCGACAGTGCCAACCACAGCGGAATCATGGGAAAGCTGCGAATGACCTCGATCAACCGCTGGATGATGCCGTCGATCCAGCCACCATAATAGCCCGAAATGCCGCCGAGCACGATGCCAAGCACGAAACTCACCGAAATGCCGAGAAGACCGACAGTCAGCGAAACCCGCGCGCCATAGAGGATCCGCGAGAACAGGTCGCGGCCGAGCCGGTCGGTCCCGAGCAGGTGCAGGCTCCCGCCCTCGCCCGGACACACGAGATGAAAGTCGCCGGCAAACAGGTTCCAGAACTCGTAACCGTCACCATGGCAGAAGAAGCGAAGCGGGCTCGTCCGGCTTTCATCGATCTCGTAGACGCGCTTGAGCGTCTGCATGTCCAACGTCATCCGGTAGCCGTAGGTGAACGGCCAGCGCAATGCACCATCCCCGATGATGTGAATGCCCTGTGGCGGCGCGAGGATCATGTCCGGATTGCGCGTGTGCTGGCTGTAGGGAGCGATGATCTCGGTAACCAGCGTCGAG